>JBGTIA010000024.1:0-5220 GCA_041745835.1 Ilumatobacteraceae bacterium
GCGATCGCCTTGTCGGCCATGTCCGGCATCGCACAGTCGATGCTGCGGCGCTGCGGGGCGAAGCTAACCACCACCAGCGTCACCGAGTCGCCGAGCTTCATCACCTTGCGGGCACTGGTGGGCGCCGGATCCGCCATGAGGCGCAGCGGCACGTAGCCGCGCACACCGTTCTCACCGATCGAGATGTAGGCCCCGTGCGACGAGTACGACTCGACGGTGCCGTTCACGCTCGTGCCCACCGGGTGGTGCTCGACGAACTCGAGGAACGGCATCAGCTCGTTCACCGTCTCGCCCGCCTTGGGGACCCGCTCGCGGCGTCCACCGCCGCTGTCCTGCTCCGGCGTGGCCGCGGACGCTGACGGCTTCTCGGGCTGGTCGGACTTCTTGCGCCCGGGAGGAGGCGACTTGGGCACCGGCATCGGTTCCATCGCCTCGGGGCTCGCCTTGCGCCCGCTGCGTCCCTGGTCGGTCTCCTTCTTCGTGTTGCGGCGAGACGACCCGCCGCGTGATGACGAGCCCGTCGCCTTGCGGCTCACCGGGCCACGTACGGGCAGGCGATCGACGAAGACCCAACCGACGTGCGGAACGGGCTTGCCGCCGATCAGCCGTCCGTCGTCGAAGAGCCACTCGTAGTCGCCGTGGAATTCCTGGAACGAGTCGTTGGACAGGATCGAGGCATTGGCCTTCTGGGCGATACTCAACACGAAGGCGTCCCCACGGCCGACGGCGCCGGCAGGAGGAGCGACGAGCTCGTTGTTCGAGATCCCCTCTTCGAATTCCCTGGTCTCGGACTTCTCGATGCGGTGACCGAATGTGGCATCGACGACCACGGTGATCGAGGTGTCTGGATGTTCCTCCATGAACGCCATCACCGCCTCGTTCAGCTGGGCGAGGCTGGGCAGCGAACGGCCCTCGGTGGCGATGTTGGACCCGTCGACCACGACGTGGCTGGGCCCTCTGGATGATGTCATTGCTTCTCTTCCTGAGTCGTTGAGGGCAGGCTGGGCGAGATGACCGTCACTCCGTCACGAGATGAACTCGAGTCGATCTCGTCCGCTGCCGCTACGCCATCGTAGGCTCGCCGACCATGATCCGAGCGGTA
Organism: Ilumatobacteraceae bacterium; assembly: GCA_041745835.1. Taxonomy (GTDB): domain Bacteria; phylum Actinomycetota; class Acidimicrobiia; order Acidimicrobiales; family Ilumatobacteraceae; genus Sva-07. Next base: position 1,103 of record JBGTIA010000024.1, read on the forward strand.
CTCTGGGATTTCGGCGGCGTGATCCTGTCGAGCCCCTTCGAAGCGTTCAACCGGTACGAGGTCGCCAATGGCCTCCCGGTGGACTTCATTCGCGGCTTGAACGCGACCGATCCCGACACGAACGCGTGGGCGCTGCTCGAGCGCAACGACGTGACTCCCGAGGAGTTCGACGCACTGTTCGGCGACGAGTCCGAGGCCCTCGGGCACCGCATCCCGGGCGCCGACGTGCTCGGATTGTTGTCCGGCGAGATCCGCCCAGAGATGGTGACCGCACTCGACCGCGTGATCCGCGCGGGCTACCGGACGGCGTGCCTCACCAACAACGTGAGCGGTGGCGAGCAGCGGATGGACGTCGGAGACGTGATGGTGATGTTCGACCACGTGGTCGAGTCGAGCAAGGTCGGCTGCCGCAAGCCCGAACCGCGCTTCTACGAGATCGCCTGCGAACTCCTCGGCGTCGAGCCGGCCGAATGCGTGTTCCTCGACGACCTCGGCATCAACCTCAAGCCGGCCAAGGCGATGGGCATGACCACGATCAAGGTCGGCGCCGCCGAACCCGCCATCACCGAACTCGAATCGGTGCTGGGAATCGCCCTCCGCTGACCGCGGGCTCCCCGCAAGCGATGAGCGAACCGCCCGGATGACGACACTTCGCTCATCGCCCACCCGCGCTCGACCGGAGCGATGAGCGAACCGACCAGATGGCGACACGTCGCTCATCGCTCGGCAACGACGTCGGCGACGCAGCGAGCGGGCGAACCGGACCGCCTCAGAGGTTGCGGAAGGTGCGCTCCATGAGGTCGGTGAGTTCTTGGTCGTGGATCGCCTTCGAGCCGGTGGCGGGGCTACCGGACTCGACGCGCCCCACGTGGCGCAGGTCGTATCCCTGCTCCTTGACGCGCCACGTGTTGGCCTCGACGAAGCGCCAGGCGCCCATGTTCTCGGGCTCCTCTTGCAGCCAGACCAGCTCACGGGCGTTCGAGTACTTCCGCAGGACCGCTTGCATCTGATCGATCGGCAGCGGATAGAGCTGCTCGATGCGCACGACGGCGACCGGTGCATCACGACCGTCACGTGCTTCCATGGCGTCCCACGCCACCTTGCCCGAGCAGAACACGATGCGCGTCACCGACTCCGGATCGAGGTCACCCGGATCGTCGAGCACTTCCTCGAACGAGCCCTGCGTGAGCGCGTCGATCGGTGAACGCGTCTGCTTCATACGCAGCCCCTGCTTGGGCGTGAACACGATCAATGGCGTGCGTCGCTCGGAGTGCACCTGGCGGCGCAGCAGGTGGAAGTAGTTCGCCGCAGTGGTCGTGTTGACGATCTGCATGTTGTCCTCGGCGGCGAGCGTCATGAACCGTTCGATGCGCGCCGAGCTGTGCTCGGGACCCTGACCTTCGTAGCCGTGCGGCAGCAACAACACGACGCCGTTGCGCTGGTCCCACTTGTCCTCGGCCGCCACGATGTACTGGTCGATCACGATCTGCGCACCGTTGATGAAGTCGCCGAACTGCGCCTCCCACATCACGAGCGCGTTCGGACTGGCGTGGCTGTAGCCGTACTCGAAGCCGAGCGCCGCGTACTCGGACAGCAACGAGTCGAACACCCAGAAGTGGTCGTCGGTGCCGAGGTCGTCGAGCGGAATCCACGCCTCGCCGGTCTCGAAGTCGATCAGTGCCGCATGGCGCTGGCTGAACGTACCGCGTCGCGAGTCCTGCCCCGCAAGACGTACCGGGTGCCCGTCGAGCACGAGCGACCCCATGGCGAGCGCCTCGGCGGTGGCCCAGTCGACCTCGCCGTCGTCGTACAGCTTCGCCCGGCCCTCGAACTGGCGACCGAGCTTCGGGTGGATCGTGAAGCCCTCCGGGTACTCGGTGAGCTTCGAGAAGATCCGATCGAGCACCGGACGTTCCACCCCGGTGAGGATGTGCGGCAGCACACCCAGCGGCCGCGGCGGCTTGGGCACGGTGATCGCTGCGGGCGCCTGGGAGCGGGTCTCGTCGAGGGCGACCTGGAGCTTCGCGTGGAAGTCGCTCAGGGCCTCTTCGGCCTCGTCGACGGTGATGTCGCCGCGCCGCACCAGCGACTCGACGTAGAGCTTGCGCACGCTGCGACGCTCGGAGATCGCCTTGTACATCAGCGGCTGTGTGTAGCTCGGGTCGTCGCCCTCGTTGTGGCCGTGGCGGCGGTAGCACACCATGTCGATCACGACGTCCTTGTGGAACCGCTGGCGGTAGTCCCAGGCCAACTGGGCCACACGCGCGCACGCCTCGGGGTCGTCGCCGTTGACATGGAAGATCGGCGCCTGGATGGTCTTGGCGACGTCGGAGCAGTACAGCGACGAGCGGGCGTACTGCGGTGCCGTGGTGAAGCCGATCTGGTTGTTGATGATCAGGTGGATCGTGCCGCCGATCCGGTACCCACCGATGTCGCTCATCGCCAACGACTCGGCCACCACGCCCTGCCCGGCGAACGCGGCGTCGCCATGGATCAGGACCGGGAGCACGCTGAACACACCGGGCGGATCGATCTGGTCCTGGAGTGCGCGGGTCATGCCCATCACGATCGGGCCGACGGTCTCGAGGTGGCTCGGGTTCGCGGCGAGCTCGATCGCGACGTCGGCGCCCGACGGGCTGACGTACTTGCCCTTCATCCCGAGGTGGTACTTGACGTCGCCGGAACCCTGCACGGACGACGGGTCGATGTGGCCCTCGAACTCGGAGAAGATCGCCTCGTAGCTCTTGCCCATGATGTTCGACAGCACGTTGAGGCGGCCTCGATGCGCCATGCCGAGCACGGCGGCGTCGAAGTCGGCGTCGGCGGCGTTCGACAGGATCTCGTCGAGGATGGGGATGGCGGACTCGGCGCCTTCGATCCCGAACCGCTTGGTGCCGACGTACTTCGTGGCGAGGAACTTCTCGAAGCTTTCCGCGGCGTTCAGCCGCTCGAGGATGCGGTGCTTGCGCTCCTTGGACATCTCGGGCTGTGGGCCCTCGAACTGCTCCTGGATCCACTGCTGCTCGTCGGTGTTCTGGATGTGCATGTACTCCACACCGATGGTGCGGCAGTACGCATCGCGCAGCACGCCCAACAGGTCGCCGAGACGCAGCTTGTCGACTCCGCCGACACCGTCGGTGAGGAACTCTCGGTCGAGGTCCCAGATGGTGAGACCGTAGGTGGCGGGATCGAGCTCGCGGGGGGTGAGCGGTTCCTTCCACCGCAGCGGATCGAGGTCGGCGATCAAGTGGCCGCGCACCCGATGGACTCGGATCAGTTTCGCGACCGCCATCTGCTTGGCGAGCATCGCTTCTTCGCGGTCGATGGCGAAGGTATCGGGCCGCCACTTGACGGCCTCGTACGGCATGTCGAGCGCCTGGAACACGTCCTCGTAGAAGTCGTGTTCGCCGAGCAGCAGTTCGTGAACCCGCTTCAGGAACAGGCCCGACTCGGCGCCCTGGATGATCCGATGGTCGTAGGTGCTCGTGATGGTGACGACCTTGCTGACACCGAGCGAGCTGAGGTTGCGACGGTCGGAACCCTCGAACTCGGCCGGGTAGTCGATGCTGCCGACGCCGACGATGACGGCCTGCCCCGGCATCAGCCGCGGCACCGACTGCACGGTGCCGATCGTGCCCGGGTTGGTGAGGCTGACGTTGGCGCCCTGGAAGTCGTCGACGGTCAGCTTGTTCGTCTTGACCTTTCGGATGACCTCCTCGTAGGCAGCGAGGAAGCCGTTGAAGTCGAGCGTGTCGGCGTCGCGGAGCACCGGCACCACCAGCGTGCGACCGCTGGCCTTCTCCACGTCGACTGCGAGGCCCATGTTGACGTGCTGGTTCTCGATCAGGCGCGGCTTGCCGTCGGCACCTTCGGCGTAGGTGTTCCTCATCGCCGGCACCTCGTCGGCGATGGCGCGCACGATGGCGTAGCCGATCAAGTGCGTGAAGCTGATCTTGGTCTGGCCGGTACGGGCACGGAAGCCGTTGATCACCTTGCGGTTGACCTCGAGCAGCTTGGCGGGCACGTTGCGGAAGCTGGTGGCTGTCGGGACGGTGAGGCTTCGCTCCATGTTCGCAGCGATCGCAGCGCCTGCGCCACGGATCGGTTTGCCGGGCTCG
>JBGTIA010000025.1:0-2112 GCA_041745835.1 Ilumatobacteraceae bacterium
ACGCCGCCGTGCGGTTGCGGCGACGTGCGGTGAAGGCCACCGGTGCGAGGGCAGCCAGGAGCAGCACATCTGCCGCCAACGCCAGGCCGGCCACTTCGGGGATGCGGCTCATCGGGAAGAGCACGCCGCCAGCGGCGAGCAGGAGCGCCTGACCTCGGGGCAGCGTCCGGTGGCGGAACGAGAGGAGTCCCAGGACCACGAGGCTGAGCGGGAACATGAGCCCGGGCATGCCGAGGGCGAGCATGGCGGACGGGGTGTCCTGCTCCATCAGGCGCTCGACGCCGTAGTGATCGACCATGTTGATCTCGGTGGCGAAACCTCCGCCTGCGCAGGCACCGATCGCAACGAGGGCGGTGACCACGGCCCGGCCGATGGGTGTGCGCCCCTGCAAGCGGGAAGCGATGCCGTAGACGGCGAGGGCCATGAAGGGGAAGGCCCAGAAGGTGAGGATGCCTCGAAGTTCGGCCGAGTCGTCGCCGGCCAGCCACGCCAGGGAGGCGCCGCCGAGGAGGAGCGGACCGATCACGGCGGCCACCCGCATCAAGCGGGCCGTGGGGTCGGTCGAATCGATGCCGGCGGTCGCCGGCGAGACGTTGCTGTCGGGGTTCAGGGTGATGGTCATGGTGGTCTCCATTCGTTGGGGGCGGAGTGCCCGGTTGTCGCCGCCCACTCGACCACGCCGCACTCGACACCCACTGGAGACGGACTTGACGCACGACGTCGTAGCGTTTCAGCGCCTGTCAAGCGACCGGTGGTCTCATCGACCCCATGACATCCGTTCAGACCACCCCATCCATTCCGAGCCCGACATCCGGCACCGGCGACGAGTCGAGGGAGACCGGCCTTCCCCACGACTTCTACCGACTGATGCACAAGGGCATCCGGTACGCCCTGTTCCACACCACGATGCAGACCGGTTCGACCGACGTCGGTGACGACGAGGAGGTCGACGACGTGCTCGCACGGTGCACCGACCTGATCGGCATCCTGCACCTGCACCACCATCACGAGGACTCGTTCATCAGGCCCCTGCTCGAGTCCGTCGCCCCCGAGCTGAGCTCACTCGTGGAGGCCCAGCACGTCGTCGTCGACGAGGGCCTCGAGAAGCTCACTGCGCTCGGCCGTCGTCTGGCCGGCGCGTCGGCGCTCGCCCGGGACAACGTGGCGCATCGGCTGTACCTCGACCTGACCCGCTTCACCGCGGTCTACCTCGACCATCAGCTGTACGAGGAGACCGTCGTGATGCCTGCGCTGTGCGCCGCAGTCCTCGACGACGATCTCGAGAGGATCCACGCGACCAGCGGCGGTTGATGCCGCTCGACGTGCTCGTCGACGGGGCACGGGTGATGCTTCCGGCGATCAACATCGGCGAGCGGGCCGACATGCTCGCCGGGCTGTCGTCGGCGCCTGCCGAGGTGTTCGCCGCTGTTCGTCGCGCGGCCGAATCCGTGCTGACCGCGGCCCAGTTCGCCGAGGTGGCCGACCGGATCGGGATGCACTGACGTGGAACCGATCTCGTCGACCGCCCTTCCCCAGCGTTCGTACTCGGGTTCCTCGCAACGTGGTCGTCAAGTCAGCGTCCAGCGAACGTCGAGATCGGTGAGGTGTTGTGGTGTCGACACACCGGGCCGACCCGGCCCGGACCCGACACCCAATCCAAGGAGATGACATGAGACACCACCGCACACTCGCCGTCCTGGCGGCCGCTTCGATTCTGGGCGCAAGCGCCTGTGGCGACGACGCCGCAACCGCGGACGACGCAGACACAACTGTCGAGACAGTGGCATCCGGACCATCGACGACCAGTTCCGGGATCAACCCCGGCACCACCGTCGCGACCAGCACGCCGTCGCCGGCCAGTCCGATCGAGGACGGGGTGCTGACCGTCGAACTCAGCGACTTCGCCTTCGACGGACTGCCCGAGTCGGTCCCCGTCGGCACGAAGCTGGCGGTGGAGAACACGTCGTCGATCGAACTCCACGAGATCGTGGCGCTGCGGATCGCCGACGCGGAGACGCGCTCGGCTGCAGAGCTCATGGCGCTCCCCGAGGACGAGCTCCGCGCCGTCGCTGGCCCCATGCCGGCGACAGTCCTGCTCGCCGCGCCGGGAGG
>JBGTIA010000026.1:0-1852 GCA_041745835.1 Ilumatobacteraceae bacterium
TGCTCGCATCAACGGTCGCAGTCACGGGCGGTGCCAGCGCACTCGCCGACCGCAACGGACCGATCATCGAACGAGGCAACTTCGAGGACTACTACTTCGACGACTACATCTTCGATCTCTGCGGCATCGAAACCATGACAACCACCACGGTGCGATACAGCGTGAAGACGTTCGCAGATGGGTCCGAGCAGGTCCACGTGGTCCGCACCTTCGTCTCCGACGATCCTCGGCTTCCCATCGAGAAGGGAGCGGGCACCACGTTCATCGCATCCGACGGCACCCGGACAGTCATCGGCAAGCCGATCCAGCTGTTCGATCCGGACGGCGGTGTCCGCGTGCTCGATGCTGGCTGGGTGGAGCTCGGCCCCGAACCTGTCATCCGCGGGCCGCACCCCTTCTTCGAAGCAGACGACGTCGCCGCCTACTACTGCCCCGCCGAAGATTGACGGGACATCTGTTTGGCACAAGTAACCGTGCACACCAAACGGTCTGCAATACCGTGCTCCACGTTGGTGATGAAGTTGACGCCCACCGAGTCGATTCACCCGACCGCCGTCCACGACGCGCAGTAGGCCTGAACTGCCGCAGCACCGATTAGAGGCACCCGATATCTCCGATCGGTAACCCGCTCCAGATGCCGGGTCGACCCGCACAGTTCGGCCCCGCTGCAGTGCCCGGTAATCGCTTCACCGACCCGGGGTTTGGGGGCGGGCGGACGCGCGGTCTGGCAGGCTTGCTGGGTGGGACTGAAGTGGTTGCCGAAGGTCACCACGCTCCACCTCGCTCAGGTGCGTCTTCCTGAAAGCCATCCGGCTGCGACATTCGGATCGTCGGTGCCGGTCTACGGGTTCGCGATCGGTCATCCGGGCGGAACCATTTTGGTGGACACCGGTGTCGGGCACGGAAGCGCTGTCATCGACGACCTGTACCAACCTGAACGAACCGAGCTTGACGCGTGCCTGGTGCGGCTCGGCATCGACATCGACACCGTGATCGCTGTCGTCAACAGCCACCTGCATTTCGACCACTGCGGACAGAACCCACTGCTGCACGGCCATGACACGCGCTTCTACTCGCAAGCTGCCGAAATTGATGCTGTGAACGCCGATCCGTACTACACCGTCGCCGACTGGGCGATTGCTCCGACATCACAGCAACGGGTGGTCCGCGGCGATGAACAGATCGCCGAGGGGGTCTCGATCCTTGCAACCCCCGGGCACACCGCCGGGCACCAGTCGGTCCTCGTCGAAGGCGGCGGACGACGAGTCATCATCGGAGCGCAGGTTGTCTGGCACCACTCGGAGCTCACTACCGAAGCGGCGAGCAGGGCGAACGTTGACCCCGATCCCGACTTGGAGCGGGCGGCGGTCGACTCGATGAGACGGCTGAAGGCGCTCGAACCCGAGATCATCCACCTGAGCCACTGCGACGCTTACCGACCGAGCACGGTGTGACGTCGCGCTCTTGGAAGGTAGGTCCAAGATGAGTGCCGATCGAGACGCTCGATAGTCGGCACCCAATATTCCGGTCGCGAACGACGAGCTCGCGCCGCATCAGGCCCTTCCGTGAAGCGAGATAATCCCGGCTCACACCCGGCGTTGGAGGGCCACCCGAGACGCACCAACGGACCGCACTTGGGTGAGGACCTGCGTCGACCGACCCCACATCCGAGGTGCGGTAGGTTCCGCGCATGAGTGCCGATCATCCTCATGCAATTGCCTACAGGCGGACCGCGGATGCCTTCCGGTCAGGCGACCTCGAGCTGTTGGCTCGCCTGATCGCTGACGACGTCGTTTGGCACGTGCCAGGTGATCATTCGATGGCAGGAGAGATTCGAGGGCGCGACGATTTG
>JBGTIA010000027.1:0-2420 GCA_041745835.1 Ilumatobacteraceae bacterium
GTCGGTGAGGTGCAGCGCCGCATGCAACATGCCGGGCACGCGGATGTCGTCGATGTAGCCGCGGTCGCCGAGCGCGAGGGACGCTGCCTCGTACTTCGCTCCCCCGCCGCCGACCTCGGCCGACAACGTCGGCGCGCACACGTCGCCGTGGGCGACTGCCTCGATCGCGTCGAGGATCTTGACGTAGCCGGTGCAACGGCACAGATGCGCGCCGAGGTGCGGCGCCATCGATTCACGAGTGAGCGACGAGCCCTTCTTGTCGATCTGGGCCTTCGCGCGCATCACGATTCCGGGGATGCAGAACCCGCACTGCAGCCCGCCGCACGCGGCGAACGCATCGGCGAACGTCCGCCGCTCGCTCTCGTCGACGCCTTCGAGTGTGACGACGGAGGATCCCTCGACCTTGTCCATGTCGCACTGGCAGGCGACGATCGCCTTGCCGTCGACGAACACGGTGCAGCACCCGCACTGTCCCGAGGGCGAGCAACCGTCCTTCGGCGACGTGATGTCGAGCTCTTCACGCAGCGCCGCGAGCAGGTGCGGATGCGATCGCCGAACGGTCACCTGCTGACCGTTGACCTCGAACGCAACACGTCGATCGTCGCCACTCGAGGAGGTTGCTGGCGCGTCGGCGAGTTCGGTCACGCTTTACAGTTTGTCAAAGCGCGGCCATGATCGAAAGCCCGCCCTGTGAACATCGTGTTGCGCCGGAGCGCACGTCGGCCGTCAGGGCAAGTCGTACACGACCCATTCTTCGTCGACCTGGGTGAGGACGGTCGAGCCGTTGCTGGCCAGCGGCCCCACCATGGGGTACTCCGGCCCGGCGCCGTCATCGAAATCGACCAGCAGGAACCGCTCGCCGTCACGGGACGCGAGCAGCCAGAAGTCGGGCGAGTGCTCGAAGTCGGTCTGAGGGTTCAGCTCCTCGCTGGCGGCTTGGAGCGCGTCGGTCGGAATCGCCACGAGCACCTCGCCGGTCGCCGGGTCGGTGACCGTCACACCCGCTTCGTCGAGCACGACGTTGCCCTCAGCCTCCGCACCGAAGTCGCGGAAGTTCGCTTCGCCGACCACCTCGTCGGTGGCGAGGTCGACGATCTCGATCGACTGGTCCTCGTTGTCGAGCGTCAGGCGATATCCGTCGTACTCGACGACGAGCGGCGGCGGCGGTGGGCCGGGTTCGCTCGCGTCGATCACGAGCGCTTCGCGCGACGCTGCGGAGTATCCGGATTGGACGTTTTCCGGAAGCCCCGAGATGTCGAGAAGGACTGGTGAGCCACCGGTCTCGTCGACACGGAAGACCTGGGTGCCGCCGCCGAAGTCGGACACGAGCAGGACGACGCCGCCATCGAACGCAAAGGATCCCGAAACGAACGCGTCGTCGACCGGGAGCTCGACGGGCGTCCAGGTCACGCCGTCGGGTGAGAATGTGACGCCCTCACCGATGCGCAGGAAGCCGGCGGACGTGGCGAGGAGCTGGCCGTACCCCGTGTCGACACCCGACTGCGTCGCGCTCGCCTCCCACGTCGAGGTCCACAGGTTCGGCTCGTAGCTTTGATCGCCGAGATAGGCGGCGACGTCGGGCCCGATTCCCAGGTCCTCCCACGTGTAGCGATCGGTCTCCGTCGTGCCCGCCACGGTTCGCTCGACCGTGATGCCCGTATCGTCGCTGGACATCCCGTAGCCGTTCATGTCGCCGGCGAGTTCGGCCTGCACGTCCGCCGGGAGCAGCGCCTCGGGGTTGAGACTGACACCCGTGTAGACGGACAGCGCCCAGCCCACCTCGTTGGCTGCGAAACCAGCGACGTCGGTCGACCAGCTGATGCCATCCGGGAACGTGACGGGTCGGGGCGGTGTCACCACTTCCTGCACCTCCCAGTTCACGAGGTCGGAGGTGCTCGCCACGCGAACGGTCCCGTCGACGCTGCTGCCCGTCATGGGATCGGTCGTCGAATAGGCAACCGCCAGACGGTCACCCACGGTCGTGACGGCGGGGAGGTAGGTCGCTCCCGGCGGCAGGGTCATCTCGATCGGTTCCCAGGTGATGCCGTCGGTGGTGAACCGGACATCGAGCTTCGGTCCGTCCTCGTCGACCGGCGGCGCGGAGTAGATCGCCTCCGACGCCTCTGGGTTCGCGGCAATGATGTCCGTCACCTCGTCGAGCAGCCCAGCGTCCGAAAGCATGGCCGTTGCCTCTTCGATCGTCGGCGGCAGCTCACCGTCGAAGAGTTCGACGACCTCAGGGGGAAACAGCGCCACGATCTCCTCGGGGAGTTCGGTCGGCAACGGCTGTGGCGTGAACGCCTGGGCGCCGACGATGAAGCCGTCGCGCCATGGCGTCGCCCACTCCCCGTACCGGGGAGCACCGCCGGAGCCGGCCGGCTGCCCAGCCACACTTGGCCGCTGCACCACCTCGACCGTCA
>JBGTIA010000028.1:0-3665 GCA_041745835.1 Ilumatobacteraceae bacterium
CGTCTGCGTCACGAGCAGCAGAACAACCAGCACAAGTTCGAGTACAAGTCGTCGGCGCGCAAGCACCGCCTCGACCGCGATGCCGACGTGCATCCGAGCGACGAGAAGAAGATCAAGCGCCTCCTCGCCGAGCGCTGAGACGAAACCTGGAGCACAGCTCCAACTGAACGTTCCGAGGAGGAAACGAAATGGCACGTGTGAAGCGTGGAGTGGCGTCGAAGAAGCGCCACAAGAAGGTACTGAAGCAGGCCAAGGGCTACTACGGCAACAAGAGCCGTTCGTTCCGGGCCGCCAACGAACAGGTGATGCGGTCGGGCAACTATGCCTTCCGTGATCGCCGCGCCCGCAAGGGCGAGATGCGCCGTCTGTGGATCCAGCGGATCAACGCGGGCACCCGTCTGCACGACATGAGCTACAGCCGGTTCATCGCCGGGCTGAACGCCGCGGGCATCGAGGTCGATCGCAAGATCCTCGCCGATCTCGCCGTGACCGATGCTGCTGCGTTCGGCACGCTCGTCGATGCGGCCAAGGCGGCGCTCGACTGAACACAGTCGGTCAGGGCGCGAGTGCGTTCGACAACTCAACGACCAAAGAAACTGCGGCGCCCGACCGGGCGCCGCAGTTTCGCGTCATGCGGTCGGAGGTCACCATCAGCGACGGTCAGATGACGCCGACGCCGATCATGGCGGCGGTCGTGACGGCGATGCCGATCCGGTACCAACCGAACACGGACAGCGGTCTGGTCCGCAGGAACGAAACGAGCCAGCGAACGGCGATCGCGGCCGTCACGAAGGCGACGATTCCACCGACCAGCGGCGTTCGCCAGCCGTAGACGTCGAGGATCTCCTGGCCGCCCGTGGCCAGGTCGTAGAACGTCGCTGCCGACAGCGTCGCGAGCCCGAGCAGGAAGCTGAACTCGACCGCAGCCGCCATGCTGGCTCCGATCGCCAGCGCGGCGACGATGGTGACCAGGCTGCGGCTCGTGCCCGGCCACAGCGCGAGGATCTGGGCGACGCCGATGATGGCGGCGCTACGCATGGTGAACTGTGTCAGCTCCATCGTGCCGGGCCTGGGTCGCCACACGACGAGAAACACTCCGCCGACGAACCAGGCCACGATGACCGGCCATGCTCCGAAGAGTTGGTCCTTGATCGTGTCGCCCAGTACGAGGCCGACGACTGCGGCCGGTACGAAGGCGACGAGGAGTGCACCGAGCAGTCGGCGGCCGTCGACGTCGCGGCCGACGACGCCCTTCGCGATCTGCCCGAGTCGCCGCCAGTACAACACGACCACGGCGAGGATGGCGCCGATCTGGATCGCGATCACGTACGAGTCCGCAGCGGCCTTCGCCTCACCTTCACCGAGGTCGAGGAGGCGTTGGGTGACGAGCAGGTGGCCGGTCGACGACACGGGGAGGTACTCGGTGAACCCCTCGACGGCCCCGAGGATGATCGCCTTCAGCGGTGTCAGCGGGCCCTCACTTCCGAGCGAGAGCAATACGATGGCGGCGATTGCGGTCACGACGCCGGCGAGGACGCCGGCGACAACGCGTCGATCGGTGCCCGAGTCGTTGTCCTGCTGATCTGCCGCGGTCACCGCAGTGACGGTAGCGGCCAGCTCCGATGGTCGGTGCCACACTGGGCAGCATGGGAGCGCTGGCGTTCAACCACAGCAGGGTTCAGGAGCTGCGGCGTCTCACCGGTCGGCGCAGTTTCCGCCACGAGGCCGGCCGGTTCGTGGTCGAGGGGCCGGTGCTGGTCGCCGAGGCGGTCGCCGCCGGCTGGCACTGCGAAGCGCAGTTCGTCGCCGAAGAGGCCGATGGCGTCGTGCAGCCCGGCGTGGATGGGGCGGGGTCCGTGTTCGAGCTCGCCTCCGGGGTGTTGGAACGGGTCGCCTCGACCGAGACACCGCAGAATCCGATCGCCATCGTCCGGATGCGCGATCACGGTCCCGCTGCGGATGTGCTCGGTGGTGCGTCATTCGTGGTCGTGCTCGATCGCATCGGCGATCCCGGGAATCTCGGGACGATCCTGCGCTCGGCGGAGGCGGCAGGTGCCGATGTCGTCGTGCTGACGCCGGGCAGTGTCGATCCGTACAACCCGAAGGTCGTGCGGGCTTCGGCGGGGGCCCTGTTCCACGTTCCGGTCATCGAAGCGACGCTCGAGGACGTGGTGTCCGCACAGCTGGAGTTGGTCGGCACGAGCAGTCACGAGGCCGCTGGCCGGACCGTGCTGCCACACACGTCGGCCGACCTGACGGGGCGGGTGGCGATCGTCATGGGGAACGAGGCTGCCGGGTTGCCCGACGAATGGACCGACACCGACGGGCCGATCCATCGATGGCTCACGATCCCGCATCGGGGTCGCAGCGAGTCGCTCAACGTCGCCATGGCGACCACGGTGCTGGTGTTCGAGGCGGCCCGTCAGCGCAACTGAGCACCGACGATCTGGACGCGCCCGGCTCACGTGGTGCGGAGCACCACGAGGTACTGCCCACCGCCCCGCTCGACGTCGGCGATGACCCCGAGGGAGGGTTCGAGCCTCGAGATGCGGTCGACGATCCAGTCAGCTGCGTTCTCGGCGTCGCGGCGATCGACGAATCGCCCGATCGCCTCGCGTCCGCCCTTGCGTAGCAGGCGTTCGACGGTCGTCAGAATCACCGCAGGATCTGCGATGAAGAGATGCGCCGGCCATTCGACGACGGGTTTCGTGCTGCCTTTGCCAGTGTTGCAGGAGCGATGAGCGAGCCGCTCCTGCCCGGTCCCTGACCCGGCGCTCGTTCCTTTGCCCTTGGTGCCCTTGTTCTTGGCCTTACGCTCGGTGGTGCGGCTGTCGATGCTCGGCCCGCGAGGGTCGTTCACGGACATGTCGGGGTTCACCGGCTGGTCGCACAACCAACAACGCCACCCGTCCCGATCGCCGAGCTCGTCGAGACGCATCAGCGTGCGGCGCGCAGGGCGGTGTTCGCAGGGGCGATCAGCGGGATGGACAGCGTGGTGGACACGCCCGAACCCTACTGGTGCGCCCGAAACTGGTGCGCCCGAACCCCGGCCGGACCGGTGGGTCTGACGGTCAGGTGATCTCCGTGCCGTCCGGGTCGATCACGTGCCACACGCCCTCGTCGTCGCGGTACACGTGGAAGCCGCGCTCCTTGAGGGGGTGGTGGCACGAGCAGAGCCCACCGCCGTTCCTCGGCACAGTTGCTCCGTGGGCCTTCCAGCCGAGCGAGTGGTCGGCGTCGCACCAAGCGATCGGACGGTCGCAACCGATCCAGACGCACGTGGTCAACAGCAGCATGACCGCCTCGCGTGAGTTGCCCCGAAAGAGTCGTGATCGGCGTCCGAGGTCGATGACGGTGCCGGACGCGTCGTAGACGACGCGCCGGATGTGGCGGATCAACGCAGCGTTGACGACATCGTCAGGGTGCAGCCTCCGCCCCGTCTGGGTGCGTACGACGACGGACCGGTAGCTGGCGGGGTCGGGGGTTTCGCCTCGCAGATGAGCTTCGAAGGACTCGTGATCGATCAGAATGTTGACAGTGAGTCGAGGCGGTTGCGAGCCTGGAGGGGTGGACGCAGCGGCGCGTGCAATGGCGAGCAGGGCGTCCGCTCGTCGCTGTGCCTCGGTGCGTACCAGATCGGCGCTGGTCGCCGCCTCGCCCAGGCG
>JBGTIA010000029.1:0-5205 GCA_041745835.1 Ilumatobacteraceae bacterium
CTCGGCGAGTGGCGGTAACCCGCAGCTCCGCACGACCGAGCAGGCCTTCGGCGACAAGCTGCACACGTACACGATCGTCGACGCCATCACCGACAAGAACGTTCTCCCGTTCCGCATCGACTACGTCAACACAGTGAAGGCGCCGGAGTCGATCGCCGACAAGCAGGTCAGCGCGATCGACAAAGAGAACGCGCTCCTCGCAGCCGAGCGGGTCCGCCAGGTCGTCGCGTACATCCTCGAACACTTCGACCAGAAGACCAAGCGCGCCGAGCACTACAGCCTGTCGGGCAAGCGGGTGCGCGGCTTCAACGCGCTCTTCGCGACCGCGTCGATCGACGCCGCCCGGCGCTACTACAACCAGTTCTTCCTGCAGCAACAGGACCTGCCACCCGACCGGCACCTGAAGGTCGGCATCATCTACAGCTACGCCGACAACGAGACCGAGATCGACGACCTGCTCGCCGAGGAAGACTTCGACACCGACGCACTCGACCTCGACGCGCGCAGCTTCCTGGAGGACGCGATCCAGGACTACAACGACATGTTCGGCACGAGCTTCGACACCTCGTCCGACAAGTTCCAGAACTACTACAAGGACTTGTCGCTTCGCCTGAAGCGCCGCGAGATCGACCTCGTGATCGTGGTCAACATGTTCCTCACTGGGTTCGACGCGACCACGCTCAACACGCTGTGGGTCGACAAGAACCTCCGGGCACACGGCCTGATCCAGGCGTACTCGCGGACCAACCGGATCCTGAACTCGGTCAAGTCGTTCGGAAACATCGTCAGCTTCCGCGACCTTGAGGAAGAGACCAACGACGCGATCGCGCTGTTCGGCAACAAGGATGCCCGCGGAATCGTCCTCCTCAAGCCGTACGCCGAGTACTACGACGAGTACGCTGAACGCGTCACCGAGCTCATCGCCGACTACCCGCTCGGCCAGCCGATCGCCGGCGAGACGGCGCAGAAGGCGTTCATCGCGCTGTTCGGCGCAGTCCTGCGGCTGCGCAACATTCTCCAGTCCTTCGACGACTTTGCGGGCAACGAGATCCTCACGCCGCGGGCGATGCAGGACTACCAGAGTGTGTACCTGAATCTGTACCAGGAGTTCCGCTCGCAGAAGGACGCCGAGAAGGAGTCGATCAACGACGATGTCGTGTTCGAGATCGAGCTCATCAAGCAGGTCGAGATCAACGTCGACTACGTCCTGATGCTCGTTGAGCGGTTCCGAGATGCGAAGGGCGACGGCGACGACAAGGAGATCCGCGCCGCTATCGATCGCTCCGTGGACTCGAGCCCGTCGCTCCGCAACAAGAAGGATCTCATCGAGGAGTTCGTCGAGTCGCTGTCCGCCACCTCGGAAGTCGACGCGGCGTGGGCTGCGTTCGTCGCTGCCAAGCGCTCCGAGGAGCTCGACCGCATTGTTGCCGACGAGGGGCTCGACCGGGAGGCGACGCACGCCTTCGTCGAGGCTGCCTTCCGTGACGGTGCCGTGCAGCCGACCGGCACAGCGATCACTAAGATCCTGCCGCCGGTCTCCCGCTTCGCGAAGGCCGGCGGCCACTCAGCGAAGAAGCGCGCCGTCCTCCAGAAGCTCGGCGACTTCTTCGACCGCTTCTTCGGCGTCAGCTGACCCTGGAGCGCCGATCGGCGCGCCTACCGAGAGCGCTTTGCAGTAGGGGGTTTGTAGTAGGCCCAGACCCCGACGGATCTGCTCGCTCGCGGCCCCGAACCCATCGCTGACCTTCGCTGTTGGGTTTCCAGTAGGCGCACGATCTCTCCCCACCGAGCCCACCAGAACCATCGGCGTGCAGGGGACAATCAGACGACAAGCCAATTGTTGTGGTGGCCGCTCGGCCATCATTACGACGTGACTCCGCAGGACCTTCGTGATCATCTCGACCGACTGATCGCCGGCGGAGAGAACGAAGTTGTTGAGTTCAAGGAGGCTCGCCAGCAGTTCTCGGCGGACAAGACCGGCGAGTACGTCTCGGCGCTCAGCAACGAGGCGAACCTGCGAGGATTGCCGTCCGCTTGGCTCGTGTTCGGCGTCTCGGACGCTCGGCAGGTGGTCGGCACCGTGTACCTCGCTGATGCGCAGCAGCGGCAGGGCGTTGAAGCTCCACGTTCAGCAGTCCGTCGACCAGGGCCTGACGATTCGAGAGATCTACGAGGTCGACCGTGGGGACGGCCGCGTCGTGATGCTCGAGATCCCCGCTGCCCCGCAGGGCATTCCAATCTCGTGGAAGGGCGACTACCGCGCCCGCGCTGGCGAGAGCTTGGTGCCCCTGTCACTGGACAAGCTCGACGAGATCCGTCGGCAGACGATCGCCACGGACTGGACCGCCGTGGTGGTGCCAGGGGCATCACTGGAACACCTTGATCGGACGGCGGTCGAGCGAGCGCGACGGGGCTTCGCTGAGCGGCACTCGTCGCGAATCCCGGCCGAAGATGTCGCGGCGTGGGACGATGCCGCCTTTCTGGAGAAGGCGGGGCTCACGCGGAACGGTCAAGTCACCCGCGCCGCGCTCCTGCTGCTGGGCGCGGACACGTCCAGCCATCTGCTGAACCCCCACCCGGCCGAGATGACGTGGAAGCTCGTCGGCGAGGAGCAGGCGTATGAGCACTTCCACCCGCCGTTCCTGCTGACCGCGACGGCACTCGCCAAGCGCATCCGCAACGTCCAGATCCGGCTGCTGCCGCCGGATGAGCTGATTTACCAGGAGATCAGCAAGTACGACGAGCGCAGCATCCTCGAGGCGCTCTACAACTGCATCGCCCACCAGGACTACTCGAAGAACTCTCGGATCATCGTCACCGAGTACATCGACAGGGTCGAGTTCGTGAGCGTCGGAGAGTTCTACGACGGACTGCCAAACGACTATGCGCTCGTGGAGCGGACTCCGCGGAAGTATCGGAACCCGTTCCTCGTGGAGGCCATGACCGAGCTGAACCTCATCGATCACCTGGGCTACGGCATTCACCGCATGGTGCGTGACCAGGTGCGCCGGTTCTTGCCGCTGCCCGACTACGACCTTGACGCCCATCCAGGCGAAGTGAAGCTGAGCATTCCTGGTGCCGTGATCGACGAGTCGTACACCAAGCTCCTGATGGTCAGGACCGATCTCCCACTGGAGGACGTGCTGGCCCTCGACCGGGTGCAGAAGGGGCAGCCGATCGCGGACCCCGCCATCGCCCGACTCCGGAAGGCGGGGCTGATCGAGGGGCGCAAGCCCCGTCTCCACGTTTCCGCCGTCGTGGCCGAGGCGACCGACTCTCGGGCGGACTACATCCGCACGCGCACGCTCGACGACTCCCACTACTCGAAGTTGGTGGAGGACTACCTCGACAAGTTCGGCTCCGCGACGCGGCGGGAGATCGACGACCTCCTGTTCAGCAAGCTCAGCGACGCTCTCGACGACCAGCAGAAGCGCAACAAGGTGTCCAATTTGCTGGCTCGGATGCGTCGTGACGGGCTGATCCGAAACGACGGTTCGCGAGGTCACCCTCGTTGGATACGAGCCGAGTGAACATCCAGGACCTATGCAAACAGGACACGCTGGCTGATCGAAACGACTGGAGTTTCCCCAGCTCAGGCCTGTCCTTTGCTTAAATACGGCCGTTCGCCGGAGGGCCTCGTTGCCGAAAGCTATCCAACGCCGAGCGGTCACAGTGGGCCCAGTGACGCAGTTCAAGCGGCCCCGTCGGACCGGCCTGAGGCCGGCAGCCTTCCGGTCCGGTCCGGGCCGCGTTGCGACACCGGGCAGTCATGATCGGGACATGAAGAGTTCCATCCCGGACGTCGCCGTGCAGCACGACGCATTGCTTGACCAGCGTCTCGACTCTGGCGGGCTGGCGCGATGGGCACGAGATCTCGTCGAGGCCGCGGCTCTGACGGTCGAGCTCCAAGTCGAAGTACGAGTCGGGACGTCGCCAGTCGAATGGTCTGTGGAAGTACACACCGCTGGGCGCCCCGTCCTACTGGTCGATGTCGGCATCGATGCCCTCGACAAAGACTCCCTTGATCGGCTCGAACTCAGAGCGGCGCATGTCTGGCGCGACCTCACGCGCAGCGCAGCGCTGTTCGAGCCCCGTCCCTGGCTCGGCGCGATCCGAGTCGCGGAGGACGGCGCGACCGATACGGCCGGCGTAGAACGAGTCCTGCATCTCGTCGCAATGCGGACGCTCGACACTGCGTGTGTCGTTGCGCTCGATCGCCCGGCACGAACTGTTCGAAGCTCGAGCCCGGTCATGACGATTGAGTCATTCCAAGCGGCCTTGGTGGGACGCTGCCTCGTTCTCGCCGCTGGCACCACCACCGCACGATGACCGGCCTCGGTGGAGTGCCGCGAACGGCTTGCCAAGGGCTCGGAGCTGGCCCGCCATCAGCTCACGATCGAGTGCCTCACCGTTGCGATGTGTTTGGAGAACTCGATGCTGAGTTCGTCGTCGAGGCGGCGTCGAAATGCGTCGACCACGAGCACGCGTTCGCTGCCGTTGCGGTTGGCGATCGCGAAGTGGACCGGGTACAGGAACGGTGTTGATGTGCCGACGGTGGCGGTGTGCCAATCGGGGATCCCGAGCCTGGACATCTCGCTGCGGTACTTCTCTCTCGCGGAGTCCGAGGTCACCTTGTCCCATCGGTCGATGGTTTTCTGTAGAGCCTTCGCTGGCTCGGTCAGCTTCTGCACGAGTTCGAGCCGTGGTCCGTCGAGCTCAACCGGCGTGCGTTCAGGTTCTTCATCCAGCCGAGCGACGAAGGCTCCGCCGATCAGGTCGTACACGCACCAGGCCTGCGAGGTGGCCGCCTTGCGTTGGAACGGGCCGATCTTTCGGAGGGTGAGTTGCACGACAGACACCGGCAGCCATGCTTCGCCGGACCAGACCACCTGTTCTTTGCCGATGCCGAACCGCCCGGCGGTCTGTTTATCGATCAGCACTCGAGCGTCGTCGTTCGCGAGCAAACGGGGGAACCCGACCTCTTCGACCATCGGACGGTTTTGCAGCCCACGTATCGACGTCTTGCCGAGGTGGGGCTCGATCTCGTCGGGACCCCACAGGATCACACCAAGTTCCCGAGCGAGGGTGGTGGCGCCGGCACGGGCTCCGTTGAGTGACACGACGAGTGCGTGACCGAGACCCAGGTCGCGACGGACCTAGTGCCGTGACCGGCAACGTTGCGGGGTGGCGCGTCCACCGCTGAGG
>JBGTIA010000030.1:0-5447 GCA_041745835.1 Ilumatobacteraceae bacterium
GCCGCTGCGCAACTTGGCGAGCAGCATCGCCGTGCGGGCCTCCAGCCACAGCGAGGCCGCGTCGGCCGACGACGACCCATCGACGCCCAAGCCGACGTGCACTCCGGCGGCACGCAGCTCGACGATCGGTGCGATGCCCGACGACAGGATCATGTTGCTCGACGGGCAGTGTGCCGCTCCGACGCCGGCAGCGCCGAGTCGCTGGATCTCGTGGTTGTCGGGCATCACGCAGTGAGCGACCCAGGTTCGATCGCTGACCCAGCCGGTCCGCTCGAGGTAGTCCATCGGCCGGCACCCGAACGTCGCCAGGCTGAACTCGTCGTCCTCCGCATTCTCGGCGAAATGCGTGTGCAGACGAACGTCCAGTCGTTCGGCCAGCTCCGCAGTGCGCACCATCAGCTCCTCGGTGACGCTGAACGGCGAACACGGAGCGAGCGCGATCCGGGTCATCGCACCGAAGGACCGGTCGTGGTGGCGATCGACAGCGGCCTCGCAGGCGGCGAGGATCTCGTCGTCGTCGGCCACCACGTCGTCGGGGGGCAGCCCGCCATCCTTCTCCGACAGCGACATCGAGCCGCGTGTCGGGTGGAACCTGATCCCGAGGTCGCGCGCGGCCTCGATCTCGGCGGTGAGGAGGTCGCCGGCACCGCGCGGGTGGAGGTACAGGTGGTCGGTGGAGGTCGTACAACCGGCAAGCGCCAACTCGGCGAGGCCCACCCACGCCGACACGTGGACCGACTCGGTGTCGAGCCCCCGCCACAGCGGATACAGCGATTGCAGCCAACCGAACAACGGCTTGTCGGTCATCGGCGGGAACGCCCGGGTGAGGTTCTGGAACAGGTGATGGTGCGCGTTGACGAGACCCGGCGTGACCAAGCAGTCGGTGGCGTCGAGTACGGCGGTCGCTGCGGGCGGCGCGCCGGCTCCGATGCCGCTGACGAGTCCATCGGTGATCGCCACCCACCCGCCAGCGAGCTCCCGCCGATCGGCATCGACCGTGGCAACCGTGCGGGCGTTGGCGATCACGAGATCGGCGACGGGTCCGATCGGTGTCACGTCGGATCCACTTCGAGCGTCGAGAGGATCGAGCGAATGTCGTCGAGGCTCGTGCGCGGATTGACGACGCAGAACCGGAGCACGGTCTCGCCCTGCCAGGTCGTGGGCACCACGAACGACCGGCCAGCGGTGAGTTCGGCGTCGCTCCACTCCCCGTACTGCTCCGGCGTCCAGCCGGTGCGTCGGAACAACACGACCGACAGCTCGGGCTCCATCAGCAACTCGGTCACCGCGCACTGGTCGACGAGACGGGCAGCACCACGGGTCGTCTCGATCGTGGTCTCGACCGCCTCTGCGTAGGCGTCGGTGCCGTACGTGGCGAGACTGAACCACAACGGCAGGCCGCGAGCCCGGCGCGACAGATGGTGGGCGTAGTCGCTGGCATTCCAGGGTTCATCGGCCACGTCGGCGGAGTGCAGCACGTCGAGATACTCGGCGTGCTGGGTGTGCGCAGCGCGGGCGATGGTCGGATCGCGGTACAGGAGCGCGCACGAGTCGAACGGGGCGAAGAGCCACTTGTGGGGGTCGACGATGAAGCTGTCGGCGCGTTCGACGCCATCGAACAGCTGACGAACACTCGGCGCTGCGAGTGCCGCACCGCCGTAGGCGCCGTCGACATGGAACCAGGTCGCGAGCTCCGCCGCCATGTCGGCGGTTCCGGCGAGATCGTCGATCACGCCCACGTTGGTCGTGCCGGCCGTGGCGACGATGGCGAACACCCGTTGACGGTCGGCCGGGTCGAGTGCGTCGGCCGTCGCGCGCAATGCTCCACGCCCCATGCGGCCACGGTCGTCTGCCGGCACGGTGACCACGTCGGCATCCATCGCCCTGGCGGCCTGGACGACCGAGGAGTGCGCACCCGCTGACGCGATGATCAGCCCGCGCGTGCGGTCGTGGGCCCCGTCGGCTCGATGTCGCCACCTCCATCGTGCTGCGATCAGGGCGCTGAGGTTTCCGGCGGTCCCTCCGCCGACGAAGACACCGCCCGCCGCGTCGGGCAGTCCTGCGAGATCGGCGATCCACCGCAACGCCTCGTTCTCGGCGTGGATCGCGCCGGCGCCCTCCAACCAGGAGCCCGCATAGACACTGGACGCACCGACGACCAGATCGAACAGCATCGACGCCTCGGTCGGTGCCGCCGGGACGAACGACAGGAATCGGGGATGGTCGACCGAGATGCACGCCGGCGCCAGCACCTCTTCGAACACTCGCAGCGCGGCGAGGCCACCGATGCCCTTCGGCGTGATCGTGGTGCCGGCAGCGTCGCGGAGTTCCTGGGGCGGACGTGGGCGATCGAGCGGCGGCGGATCGAGCCGCATCCGATCGATCGAATACCGAACGACCGCGTCGGTCAGCAGCTCGGTCGCCCGATCATGGGAATGCATGGCGCCAGTGTGCCACCAGGACAACCCCGCTTCGAGCCGTACGGTCTGTCCCGTGCGGCTCTCCGATCAGTCGGGCAGGTCGAGGAGTTCGCTGTCCTCGAAGCGGGCGCGACCGTCGCGGTAGAACACCTCGCCGAGGATCGCTGAAGCGACGGCGCCACTCATGATCACCACGACGGGGATCAGGAACAGGACGATCACGATGGCGACGGCACCCGGCATGGTGTTCAGGTTAGTGCGCGACACTCGGCGTGGCGAAAGCACGCGACGACGTGGTCGTTCACCATCCCGGTCGCCTGCATGAACGCATAACAGATCGTCGGGCCGACGAACGTGAAACCGCGCCGCTTCAGATCCCGGCTCATTGCCTGCGATCGTTCGGTCTCGGCCGGCAGCGCTGCCATGTCCGGCCATGCGTTCTGGATGACGTCGCCGTCGGTGAAGCTCCACAGGTACGCGACCGGATCGTCGAGGTCGAGCCAGGCCTGAGCGTTGCGGATCGACGCAGCCACCTTGGCGCGGTTGCGCACGATCCCTTCGTCCGCGAGCAGGCGCGCAACATCGTCGTCGCCGTACCGGGCGATCACACCCGGGTCGAACCCGTCGTATGCGCTGCGGTAGCTGTCGAGCTTGCGCAGGATGGTCGACCACGAGAGGCCTGCCTGCGCGCCTTCGAGGATCAGGAACTCGAACAGCGTGTGTGGATCGCGCTCGGGGACACCCCACACCTCGTCGTGGTATCGCAGGTACGCGTCGCCGATGTGCGGACCGCCCGTGAGCGCCCAGTCGCAGCGACTCGGCGTCGAACTCATTGCTGCGGCAGGTACGCCCAGGCTTCGACTTCGACCAGGAAGTTGCCGGGCAACGACGCAACGCCAACGGTCGAGCGAGCGGGGCGGTGCGAGCCGAGCGCTTCGGCGTATGCCTCGTTGAACGTGGCGAAGTTCTCCATGTCGGTGAGGAAGCACGTGGTCTTCACGACGTCGCTCAACGACGCGCCGACGGTCGCCAACTGGGCCGCAACGTTCTGAATCGTCTGGGTGGTCTCGGCGCTGACTCCGCCGTCGACCTTCACGCCGTCACGCATCCCTCCCTGCCCGGAGACGATGACGAAGTCGCCGGCGCGCACGACGGGTGAATACGGTCCAAGCGGTTTGCTCATGTCGGTGAACCTACTTCGATCGCAGCCGCCGGTGCCACGAAACCGAGACGTACACGATGTGCCAGGCACATCGTGTACGCAACTCTTGCCGAGAACTCCGCGGCCGCCAGGACCGTCGGCCGGGGAGCCGTTATCGTCGAACCCGCATGGAACTCCCTCACGACCACGATGCCCTCGATCACCACGCGCTGCAGGTCTCGCGCCGCGTGCTGCTGGTCGGAGCGGCGGCGAGTGTCGTCCTCGTCGCCTGCGGGTCGAGCGACGACGACTCGTCCGGTTCGAGCGACGACGACTCGTCGGGCGCGGACGACACCGGCGGCGCCACCGATGGTCCGGACTCCGGGTTGGCGTTCGGGATGTACGTGCTGGCGCAGCGGTTCCCGCAGGACGTGCAGGAGCCGGGTCTGCAGCGTCTCCCGATCAGCCTCGCTTCGGCCGATGGCCAGCTCGTGTCCGACGGGCCTGACACACTGAGCGCCGAGGTGCTCGACGTCGACGGCGCCCCGATCGACATCACCGTGTCGGCGGTCCGACGAGACCTCGAGTCGGGTCCGTACTACAGCTTCCGCGTGCCGATCGAGACGCCGGGGGTCTACTACCTCGTCGTCGAAGGCGGCCCCGAGGACGGGGCTGCGTTCCAGGTGATGGAGCCCGGATCGGTCGCCGTGCCCGGTCCCGGCACGCCGATGCCGGCGTTCGACACCCCGACCCTCGACGATGGCCGCAACGTCGATCCGGTGTGCACCCGCCAGCCCGAGCCGTGCCCGTTCCACGCGGTCACCCTCACCGAAGCACTCGACGCAGGCAAGCCCGTCGCCTACCTGATCGGCACGCCGGCGTTCTGCCAGACGGGCACCTGTGCGCCAGCGCTCGAGTCGATGATCTCCGTCCAGGACCGCTTCGGCGAGACGTTCACCTGGGTGCACGCCGAGGTGTACACCGACAACACCGCCACCACTCCGGCAGATGCCGTCGGCGCTGCGAATCTCACCTTCGAGCCGTCCCTGTTCATCATCGGAGCCGATGGCACGGTGCTCGAGCGAGTCGACGCCGTCTGGGACGAGACCGAACTCGTCGAAGTGCTCGAGCGCGCCTCAGCCTGACACGCTGCGTCGGGCGAGCGTGTGGTCGACTCAGGTCAGGAGAAGCTGGAGCCGCACCCGCAGGTGCGTGATGCGTTGGGGTTCGTGATGGCGAACCCGGACTGGTCGAGACCGTCCTTGTAGTCGAGCGTGGCCCCTTCGAGCAGCTGCGCCGAGGCGGGATCGACCACGACCTTGACCGATCCGTCGTCGCCGTAGGTGGCCTGGTTGTCGTCGGCGGCGATGTCGCCGTCGAAGAACATCTCGTAGGAGAAGCCGCTGCAACCGCCAGGTCGCACGGCGACGCGCAGGGCCAGATCTTCAGCACCCTCGTCGGCGAGCAGCTGACGGACCTTGACAGTGGCGGAATCGGTGAGCGTGATCATTCGGGGACCTCCTGGTTGCAGATACTTCAAGTTAGCGGGAACCGACGGTCACACGACAGGGGGTGCGACTCGTGAGCGTGCAGAACTCGTCGACCTCGGCGTCGCCCATCTCGGCGACGAACCCTGCAACGAGCCCGCGGTGCAGTCCACAGACGAGTTCGGGGTGCGATTCGGCCAACTCGGCGAACGGGCAATGACTGAACGCGACAACGGCGGCATCAGGATCGCCGGCCGCATCGGTGACCACCGGATCGAACCCGAGCCGGTCGAGGTCGGACACGAGCGCCTCGAGGGTGGACGGTGCCTGCTGGTAGGGCCGAGCGCGCAGTGCACCCTCTGGTCGCCCGACCGCCTCGGCGTCATCGGCACTCGCCTG
>JBGTIA010000031.1:0-2209 GCA_041745835.1 Ilumatobacteraceae bacterium
AGCCCGATGAGCTCGGGGCGCTTGACGCCGGCGCGGCCGGCGCTGACCTCCTCGACGGCGGTGGTCACCCGGGGTGGCTCCTCAGGCTCCGGTGATCGCGGAGAACGCCGCGTCGTATTCCGCCTCGACGTCTTCGGGCAGCGACGCGAACCCCTTGGTGTTGGCGAGCGTCGCGTCGTCGGGGAAGACCAACGGATCGTTGGCGAGGTCGGCGTCGAGCTTCTCGACCTCTTCACGCACGCCGGCCACGGGCGACACGTAACCGACCCACGTCGTGATCTGCGCGGCCTGCACCGGGTCGTACACGAAGTTCATCCATTGAGCAGCGGCGTCGATGTTGGGTGCACCCTTGGGCACGACCATCGTGTCGGCCCAGGAGGTTGCGCCGCTCTCCGGGAACACGAACCTGACCGCCGGGTTGTCGCGGGCGATGGCGGCGACATCGCCTGACCATCCGATCGTGATCGCCAGGTTGCCGTTGGACAGGTCGTCGAAGTAGTCGTTGCCGTGGAAGCGGCGGATCTGGCCGGAGTCCTTGGCCTCCTGCAGCTTGTCGAAGGCCGGGGCGGCGTCGGCGAACGTGGCAAGGGTCGAGATGTCGATGCCGAGGCTCATCGCGATCACGCCGATCGTGTCGCGCATCTCGGTGAGTGCGCCGACCCTGCCCGCGAACTCGGGATCGAAGAGATCGTCCACGCTCGTGATCTCGCGGCCAGTGACGTCCAAGTTGTAGGCGATGCCGGCGAAGCCGGTCTGCCACGGCAGGCTGTACTCGCCGGTCGGATCCCACGACGGATTCTGGAGGTCGGGCCGCAGGTTGGCGGCGTTGGGGACCTGGTCGATCGGCAGCTTGTCGAGCCAGTCGAGTGCGATCAATCGGTTCGCCAACCAACTGGTCGGCGCGATGATGTCGGGTTCGATCGGCTCGCCGCGACCGAGTAGCGGTTGGATCTTCGCGAAGTACTCGTTGTTGTCGTTGTAGGCCTCGGTGTAGCGCATGTCGATGCCGGTCGCTTCCATGAAGCGGTCGACGGTGCCGGTGAGGCCGTCCTCGGTGGGATCGATGTACGCCGGCCAGTTCTCGAAGAAGAGGCTGGTGCCGCCGCCGCCACCGGATCCCCCGGAGGTGGCCGGAGTCGAAGAGCTCCCGGCGGTCGTGCCCGACGAACCCGAATCGCTGTCGCTGCCGCACGCTGCGAGGATCGCCGGCAGTGAGACACCCGCAGCACCGAGCGCACCCGCTCGAGCGAGGAGCTGCCGGCGCGTGAGGCCGGAGCGGCCAGTGCCGAATGGAGAGCGGAACGGATTCGGTCGTGCGGTGGTCATGGTGTCCTCCTGCCTCGCCGGAGCGAGGTTGTTGGTTGGTTGCTTCGGAAATCGGGGCGAGAAGTAGGGCGGCTCACGAGTCGGCGAGCGCTTCCAGGGTGTCGATGTCGCTCGCTGTGGCGCCCGGACGGCGCGGCCAGCCCGACAGGAGGAAGGCGCTACCGGGCTGCCATGTGAGGTGGATGGTGTTGCCCGGCAGGAGGAACGGCAGGTCGGTGCCGGTGATGACGCTGGCGATCACCTCGCTCTCGTCCTTCAGGTGCACGACGATGCGAGCGGTGGCACCTTGGAACACGACGTCGGCAACCGTCCCTTCGATCGACCGACCCTCGTCGCCGGGACTCGCCACTGCGGCGAGACGTTCGGGACGCAACATCACCGACACAGGGGTGCCTGCGGGCCGGTCGAGATCCGTCCGCGCCCGGACCGTGTGGCCGGCGGTCAACTCGACCACGGTGTCGCCGTCGTCGGCGCCGACGACCTCGCCGGGAAGCAGGTTGGCCGACCCGATGAAACCGGCGACGAACAACGACGCCGGGCTGTTGTAGATCTCTTCTGGCGTGCCGATCTGTTCCACGCGTCCGTCGCTCATCACGGCGATGCGGTCGCTCATCGTGAGTGCCTCGCCCTGGTCGTGTGTGACGAACACGAACGTGATGCCCACTTCGCGTTGGATCCGCTTGAGCTCGAACTGCATCGCCTCGCGCAGCTTCAGGTCGAGGGCGGCGAGCGGCTCGTCGAGCAGCAGCGCGCTGGGGAAGTTGACGAGCGCTCGGGCGAGCGCGACCCGTTGCTGCTGTCCGCCGGAGAGCATCGCGGGCTTGCGGTCGGCGAAATCGCCGAGTCGCACCACGTCGAGCATCTGGGCGACGTTGGCTTCGTA
>JBGTIA010000032.1:0-2728 GCA_041745835.1 Ilumatobacteraceae bacterium
AGTCGACCACCATGCGGGCGGTCGTACAGATCAGCGACGACGGCATCGATTCGGCAGTGAACTCCTGGCGGGTGCTCGACTGATCTGGTCTGGCAAGAGCCGGCTCGGCCAGTGTCCGACAGCGCCGACTTCGCCGCCTCAGCCTCCGAGCAGCAGCTCGCCGGCGTTGAGTTGATGGGCGTAGCGGCCGTTCGCAGCGAGCAATTCGTCGTGGGTGCCGATCTCGGCGATGCGGCCGTCCTCGACGAACGCGATGCGGTCGGCACTGCGGATCGTCGAGAGTCGATGGGCGATCACCAGCGCAGTGCGGTGTTCCATCGCATGGTCGAGCGCCGCTTGGATCAACGCCTCGTTCTCGTTGTCGAGGTGACTCGTCGCCTCGTCGAGCACCATGATCGCCGGGTTCTTGAGCAGCAGCCGAGCAATCGCGAGGCGCTGCTTCTCGCCGCCGCTCAGGCGGTACCCCCGCTCGCCGACGATCGTGTCGTAGCCATCGGGCAACGCAGCGATCGTGTCGTGGATTCGAGCGGCTCTCGCTGCGGCGACGACCTGCTCGTCGCTCGCGTCGGGATCGGCGTACCGCAGGTTGTCGCCGATCGTCTCGTGGAACAGGTGTGGATCCTGCGCGACCACCCCGATCGCCGCTCGCAGTGAACCGAGCGTGAGGTCGCGGACGTCGTGGCCGTCGATGCGTACGGCCCCCGAGGTCACGTCGTACAACCGGGGGAGCAGCGAGATCGTCGTCGACTTCCCGGCACCAGATGCGCCGACCAGCGCCACGGTCTCGCCCGGAGCGATCGACAGCGACAGTCCACGGAGTACGTCGACATCCGGATCGGTGTCGCCGCCGAGGCCGACGTTCTGCTCCATCGACGCGATCGCCGAGTCGACCGCAGCCGGATACCGGAACACGACGTCGTCGAACTCGACCGCGCCCCGGGCGTCGACGAGGTCGATCGCGCCCGGCCGCTCCTGGATCGCTTCGGGGGCGTCGAGCACCTCGAACACTCGCTCGAAACTCACCATCGACGTCATCAGGTCGACGCGTGCGTTGGTGAGACCGGTCAGTGGCTGGTACACGCGGGTCACCAACGCGGCCAGCGCCACGAGCGTGCCGATCTCGATCGATCCGTCGACCACCATCAACGCTCCGATGCCGTAGATCGCGGCGGTGCCGAGCGCACCGACCAGGCCGAGCGCCACGAAGAAGACCCGCCCCAACATCGCCGACTGGATCCCGGTGTCGCGGACGCCCTTCGCCCGACGCTCGAAGGCCTCCTGTTCGCGTGCACCGGACCCGAACAGTTTGACGAGGCTCGCTCCCGCAACGTTGAAACGCTCGGTCATCTGGGTGTTCATCGCCGCGTTGTAGCCCATCTGGTCACGCGAGATGCCCTGCAGTCGCAGTCCGACCCGCCGGGCGGGCAGGATGAACAACGGGAGCACGACCAGGGTCAGCAAGGTCAGGCGCCACTCGAGCGCGATCATGGCGGCGAGCGTGGTGACGAGCACGATGACGTTGCTCACCACGCTGCCGAGTGTGCTGGTGACCGCCGTCTGCGCACCGATCACGTCGTTGTTGAGCCGCGACGTGATCGACCCGGTGGGCGTCCGCGTGAAGAATGCGATCGGCATCCGCTGGATCTTGGCGAAGAGGGCACCGCGCAGGTCGTAGATCAGACCCTCGCCCACGCGGGCGCTCGCCCAGCGCTGCACGATTGCGAGGACGGCGTCGCACAACGCAGCGGCAACGGCGATCGATGCCAGGACCGCGATCCGGCGGCGGTCGCCGTCGGGGATCGCGTTGTCGATGATGTCACGGATCACGAAGACCGGGACGAGCGCCAGCAGCGCGGCACCGAGGATGGCGATGAGGAACACGACGATCGTGCCCCGGTACGGCCGGGCGAACGTCCACACCCTGCGCAGGGTGCCGTCGCTCAGCTCTACTCCGCGCAGCGCGTCCTTGTCGCTCGGCATCATCGAGTGAGGAGACATCCGCATCACGTCACGCTACGAGCCGAAGATCTCGGTTCGGTGTCCGCCGGGCGCGGTTCGACGAGCCCGCACTGCCCATACGCTTCGACCGATGCGCCGCGCTCTGCTGACCGCCACCCTGGCGGCGACGGTGGTCGCGTGTGCAGCGAGCGCCAACGAGCCAGTCGTCGTCTCACGTGACGTCAGCGGTGTCACGAACCCGACCGTTGCGACTCCTGCGACCACGGCGCCGACATCGCCTGCGACCGATCCGCCGACGGTGGATCCGCTCGAATACGCCATCGAATGGACGCCGCTCGGCGAACGAATCGACGAGGGCACGATCACGGTTCCTCTCGACTACGCGGAGCCGCAGGGCGCAACCATCGATCTCTACGTGGCGCGCCATCAGGCGAGCGCAACGCCGTCAGCAGGAGCGATGCTCGCCAATCGAGGTGGCCCAGGTGCCGACGGCGCGACGCTGGCGCTCGACGCGTCTCGCTGGTTCGGTGACCAGATCGTCGACAACTTCGACGTGATCGGCTGGGACCCTCGCGGCACTGGCCGGAGTGAGGGCGCCGTCGACTGCATCGACGACGTCGACTACGACGGATTCTTCTCGGCGCCCGACATCACCCCCGACGACGACGACGAGCGGCGCGCGCTCGTGGAGTTGGCCGAGGAGTACACCGAGGCGTGCATCGACCGGGTCGACACGCTGCGCTACGTCGGCACGAACAACTCGGCTCGC
>JBGTIA010000033.1:0-1762 GCA_041745835.1 Ilumatobacteraceae bacterium
CAGTACAACCTCACCGCCGGCACCTCGACCTGGGCCTGCGACTTCGACACCATGACCCGGGAGCTCTCGTGAGTTACAACAGGGGTCAGACCCGCGATCTCATCGAGGTGACGCGATGACGGAGCCGAGCCAGGACAACACGGGTCAGACCCGTGTTGTCCCGCACGCACGGATCGCCTTGGCGGGGGCAGACCACAACCACCTGTACGAAATCATCGACCGGTTGGTGAAGGCCGGGGCCGAGGCCGTCGCACACACCGCCGAGGGATCGTTCGTCGAGCACTATGCCGGCTGGCGGGCCGACTCGCAGGAGCGCACGTACGACGACATCCTCGCCGACGACACGATCGACATCATCGTGACCGCAGCGATTCCGAACCGCCGGGCCGAGATCGCCCTCGCTGCCATCGAGGCGGGCAAGCACGTGATCAGCGACAAGCCAGGGCTCACGACGATGGACCAACTCGACGCAGTCCGGGCTGCAGTCGCCGATCGACCGGGACGACCCTGGACGGTGCTCTTCACGGAGCGCTTCGAGAATCGCGCGATCAACGAAGCCGTACGCCTCGCACGGGCCGGCGCAGTCGGCCGCGTCGTGCACGTGATCGGAGCGGGCCCGCACACCATGTGGGCCAAGCGTCGTCCCGATTGGTTCTGGGATCCCGACGCGACGGGCGGGATCCTCGTCGACATCGGCTCTCACCAGGTCGATCAGTTCCTGTCGATCACCGGGGCGACCGCCGACGACGTCTCGGTCGTCACGTCCTCCGTCGGCAACGTCGCCAGCCCCGATCACCCCGCCATGCAGGACATCGGTTCGATGACGCTCGCCGCCGGTCCTCTGGGGTCGGGTCCGGGAGGACCGGGTTCCGCTGAACCGACTGGGTTCCGGGAGACCTGGGCGGGGGGAACCGTGGTGGGGGATCATCGGTTGGACTACCTCACGGCGAGGGGGTTGGGGACGTGGGGCGACTGTCGCCTGACGATCGTCGGCACCGAGGGCACCATCGAGGCGCGAGCGAACGTCGACGTCGCCGGCCTCGAGGGAGCCGAGCACCTGATCGTCGTCGACGGCGACGGCACACGCCGCGTCGACATCTCCGGCGTGGTCGTCGACTGGGCGGAGCACGCGCTCGCCGACGTCGCCGACAGCGGCGAACGCCTCATGACGCAGCAGCACCCGATCGACGTCACCGACGTGTGCCTGCGTGCCCAAGCCGCCGCCCGCCCCTGGGGCGCGACCCCCGTCTGACGCATCCCGTTTGCGTACGGATTCGGGTGACCCGGCCCACCCGAATCCTCTCGCAAACCAACAATGGCAACGGTGGGGCGCGGTAGCGTCGTCGGGATGCGTGAGCTGCGGGTCGGGGTGGTCGGGATGGGGATCGGCCAGAGCCACCTGCTCTCGTGGGCGTCCGTCGAGGGCGCATCTGCCACGGTGTTCGCCGAACTCGACGACGCCAAGCGGTCCAAGGGCGAAGCCGACTGGGGGATCGCCGGCGTCGGTTCGCTCGACGACCTCCTCGCCGCCGTCGACGACCCGGCATCGCCGCACCACGTCGACGTCATCGATCTGTGCACCCCGCCGTCGATGCACGAAGAACAGATCGTGCGCTGCCTCGGGGCCGGCCTCCACGTGATCTGCGAGAAGCCGCTGGTCGACTCGGTCGCCGCCTGCGATCGGATCGAGGCCGCCGCCGACGCTGCCGCAGCGACCTCCGGCGCCCGCTTCATGCCGATCTTCCAGTACCGCTTCGGCGAC
>JBGTIA010000034.1:0-3588 GCA_041745835.1 Ilumatobacteraceae bacterium
GCGTGGTGAATGTGACCACGTCGGCGTACGGAACGGGGTTGGGGTGGGCACCGCCGGCGACGAGCCCGGCGAGGTGGGCGATGTCGAAGAGCAGCAGGGCGCCGACTTCGTCGGCGATCTTCTTGAACGGCTCGGGATCGAGGCGCCGCGGGTAGGCAGTGGTACCGGCCACGATCATCTTCGGGCGATGCTCGAGCGCGAGCGCCCGAACCTGGTCCATGTCGATGCGATCCTCGGCACCGGTGCCGTACGACACGAAGTTGTAGAGCAGGCCGCTCGCGTTGACGGGCGAGCCGTGCGTGAGGTGGCCACCGTGATCGAGGCTGAGGCCGAGGACGGTGTCGCCCGGCTGGAGCAGCGCCTGGTAGACGCACATGTTCGCGTTGGCACCCGAGTGTGGCTGCACGTTGGCATGCTCGGCGCCGAAGAGCGCCTTGACCCGGTCGATGGCGAGCTGCTCGATGTCATCGACGATGGCATTGCCGCCGTAGTACCGCTTGCCCGGGTAGCCCTCCGAGTACTTGTTGGTCAGCACCGAGCCAACGACAGCCATCACCGCCGGCGACGTGAAGTTCTCGCTGGCGATCAGCTGGATGCCGGTGATCTGGCGCTCGACCTCACGCTCGATGAGATCCATCACCTCGGTGTCGGGATCGGTGTCGGAGGGAAATGGCATGTCGGGTTCCTTGTCGGTCGGAGCGGTTACGCCGGTGCCAGGCACCGGCGTAACCCGTCGGTCAGAAGTCGGCTTCGAGTTGGGTGATCTGGTCGACCCGTCGGGCGTGCCTGCCGCCTTCGAAGTCCGTGGTGAGAAAGACGGCGACGATCTCCTCGGCGAGACCCTCGCCGACGACGCGAGCGCCCATCGACAACACGTTGGCGTCGTTGTGTTCGCGCGCCAGACGCGCGGTGTACAGGCAGTTGCAGAGGGCGGCGCGCACCCCGCGCACCTTGTTGGCGGCGAGTTGCTCACCCTGTCCGCTCCCCCCGAGCACGATGCCGACGTCGGCGTCGCCGTCGCGCACGGTGCGCCCGACTCCGGCGCAGATCGCGGGATAGTCGACGGAGTCGGTCGAGTCGGTGCCCTGATCGTCGACGTCGTGGCCCTGCCCGAGCAGCATCGTCACGAGGTGCGCCTTGAGGTGGTAGCCGGCGTGGTCGGAGCCGATCGCAACACGGGTCATCGTCCGCCGAGTGTACGCCGTCGGCCGTGACCAGTCCGTTTGTGGTTCGATCCGGTCGGTTCGATCCGCGATCCTCCACCGATCCTCGACCCTGCGCACACTGCGACAGGGGCGCGGCGTGGTGGTCTGTCTATGGTGCGAGGCCGTGAGCACGAGCCCCACCTCCATCGACCCACGCACCCCTGTCATCGTCGGCGTCGGCCAGTTCCTCAACCGCACCTCGTCGCTCGACGGAGCTCGCGAGCCCGCTGCCCTGATCGAGGAGGCCGTCCGGGCCGCCGCGGCCGATGGAGGACTCCCCGGACCGCCTCCGGCCGATGTGCTACGCGTGGTGCGCCAGTACTCCTGGAGGTACGGGAACCTTCCCCGCGTGATCGCCGAGCGCCTCGGCATCGACCCGCGCCTGCAGTACACGACCGACGGCGGCAACACTCCCCAGAGCCTCGTCAACCGGACCGCACAGGAGATCCTGCGAGGTGACGTCGACATCGCGATCCTGGCCGGAGGCGAGGCGTTCCGCACCCGGATGCGGGCGCGTCGGGAAGGAGTCGAACTCGACTGGCCGGCCATCGAGCAGGACGTCGGGCACGGCGACGAACCCGAACAGATCGGCGGCGAGCTGAACATGGTCAGCGAAGCGGAGCAGGCTCGCTCCATCGGGATGCCGGTACAGGTGTACCCGATGTTCGAGACCGCCCTGCGCGCCGCTTCGGGACGAACCGTCGAGCAGCACCAGGCGTTCCTCGGAACCCTGTGGTCGTCGCTCAGCGAGGTCGCCGCCCGGAATCCGTATGCATGGATCCAGGAAGCGAAGACGCCGTCGGAGATCACCGGGGTGACCGAGCGCAATCGGATGATCGGGTTGCCCTATCCGAAACTGATGAACTCGAACAACGACGTCGACATGGCTGCCGCCGTGATCATGTGCTCGGCCCGATCGGCGCAGGACCTCGGCGTGCCCCGCGACCGGTGGGTGTTCCCGCACAGCGGTGCCGACTGCCACGAGCACACGTTCGTGTCGATCCGCGACCGTTTCGACCGGACACCCGCCATCGAGATCGGCGGATCGGAGGCGTTGCGGCTCGCCGGGATCGACATCGACGACGTGAGCGTGATCGACCTCTACTCCTGCTTTCCGTCCGCCGTCCAGCTCGGAGCTGTCTCGCTGGGGATCGACCTCACCGATCCTGCGCGGCAGTGGTCACGCACCGGTGGCCTGTCATTCGCCGGCGGGCCATGGAGCAACTACGTGATGCATGCCATCGCCACCGTCGTCGGCGACCTCCGCGAACGTCCAGGCGAACGGGGGCTGGTGTGGGGCAACGGCGGACTGGCGACGAAGCACAGCTTCGGCGTCTACTCGACCGAGCCGCCAATGGTGCCGTTCCGTCACGCCGAACCCCAGGACGAGATCGACGCCCTTGCGCAGCGTTCGCTCGCCACCCCGTCCGATGCGGCCGGGGTGGCGACGATCGAGGCCTACACCGTGATGTTCGACCGAGACGACAGACCCGAACGCTCGATCGCCACCTGTCTGCTCGACGACGGCCGCCGGGCCTGGGGTACGTCGACCTCGTCGGAGATGACCACGGCGATGTGCGTCGGCGAGTGGGTCGGACGGGACGTCGAACTCGACAGCGCCGGCGACCTCCACGCGATCTGAGGCCCCCTCAGCCGACCGCGTCGTTGCCGCCGAGGATGCCCTGGTCGGGGCAGTTCCCTGCGAGGTACTCCAGCGTCGCCGGCGCCGCGGCGTCGGTGACCAGGCTCGGGTCCTCGACGATCAGGGGTACGTCGGTGGAGAACGCTACGGTCGCGGCATCGACCGCTCGGGCGAGCGCGTCCGGCACGGCGACGACGATCGCTGGTTCATCGGCGTCGGCGTCGGCGAGCGCAGACAGCCATGCATCGGTGAGCTGATCGATCTGGTCGGACGACAGCCCGGCCGCACGGAGTTCATCGCTCGCCCGGCCGGCACGACGGGCGAAGGGACCGATCACGTCGTCGACGAACGCCTCGCGCTCGGATGCGATCGGCTCGGGGAACTCGTCGGCGATCAACCGTACCGCTTCCGACACAGCGCCCGACGCCACCACTTCCAGTCGAGCGGCAGCGACACCGTCCGAGCCCGTGGCCGATGCGAACGCCAGCGCCTGGAACGAACCGGCGAACTCGCTCCATCCCCGGCAGAAGTCGTCGGTGCTGTCGAGACCAGGAACGCGCTCATCGGGCACCGTGGCGATCGTCTCGGTGCTCACCACGGCTCCGGTGCTGGCAGGGGGCGGCACCTCGGTCGACGTGGTGACCTCCGGCGAGGTCGTCGTCGCAGCAGGGGTCTCGTCGGTCGACGGAACCGCTGCGCTGGTCGCCGGCGCGGCGACTGGTGCCGCAGCAGGGTCGTCGC
>JBGTIA010000035.1:0-6838 GCA_041745835.1 Ilumatobacteraceae bacterium
CGGATTCGGGTGACCCGTTCCGCCCGAATCCGCACGCAAACGAAGAGGTGGCTAGGTTCCGGGCATGGCCGACACTGTCACCGTTCCAGGCGCCGACACCGACACCGACAACGTCACCGACATCGACACCGTCACCGAGACCCGGAAGTTCCCCCAGTCGCGGTTTGCAGCTCCACCGGGCGCGACCGAGATCCTCCTGGTGCGCCACGGCGAGTCGGCACCGCACGTCGAAGGCGAGTCGTTCGCGCTCGTCGACGGTCACGGCGACCCGCCACTGGCTCCCGCAGGGTGGGAGCAGGCCAAGCTGGCAGCGCAGCGGCTGATCGACACGGGCGAGCGGATCGCTGCGGTCTACGTGACCACATTGCAGCGAACGCAGCAGACCGCGGAGCCGCTGCTCGAGTATCTGGAGATCGAGGCGACCGAGATCGCCGACCTGCGTGAGGTGTTCCTCGGCGACTGGGAAGGCGGTGAGTTCCGCAAACGGATCGCCGACGGTGACCCGATCGCTCAGCGGATGTTCGTCGAACAACGTTGGGACGTCATCCCCGGCGGCGAACCGGCACACCAATTCGAGAACCGTGTCCGGCGGGGGATCGAGCGGATCGCTACCGACCATCCCGACGAGCTCGTCGTCGCCGTGGTGCACGGGGGCGTGATCGGCAAGATCATGAACATTGCGACCGGCTCGACGGGGTTCTCATTCACCGGCGCCGACAATGCGTCGATCTCCCACATCGTCGTCGACGGAGACCGTTGGGTCGTGCGCTGCTGGAACGACACGTCGCACCTCAGCCCGACTTTCAGCACCGCAGCCGAACCGCTGATCTGAGCCACTGATCTGAGCCCTCGATCTCAGGCATCCGATCGATGCCGTCGAGCGATCAAGCTTGGTCGGGCGTGAGCGGACCGTCGGTTCGGAACTGACGGACGTTGTCGTACAACGCAGCGTCGAGCGGGCCCTCGCCGTGGATCACGCTGATGTCGCCGGTGGTCTCCAGTACGACCGCGATCACCTCGTCCATCCGATGGACGTTCGACTGTCGAAGTTTTGCGTAGACATCCGATCGGGTGACCCGTGCCTTGGTGAGCGCTTCCTCGATGAACTGCCCGTCGCGGACCAGCAGCATTGGTGTGTTGTCGACCAGCTTCGACCCGAAGGAGCGTCGTCGGAACTGCGAGATCGCCCACTGCACGGCGAGCAGTGCACCGATGGCCAGTGCACCGTCGGCGATCGACGAGTCTGATGCCACGACCGAACCGAGAATCGATCCAATGGCGACCGTGACGGCGAAGTCGAAGGTCGACATCTTCGCGAGCGATCGCAACCCCGTGAGACGGATGAATCCCACGACGATCAGCAACATCAGCAGGCCGGACAGCAGGATCCAGCCCATCGTCGGCCACGACGTGAAGATCCACGATTCAGCGTCGGCGACGATCACGGCGGTACTCCGGTTTCGCACCGATCAACTCGCACTGATCAGGCGACGCCGGGCGGTGTCTCGCTCGTCATCTTCTCCCAGCCCGCAGCCGCAGCGCGGAGGGCGACGATGCGAGCGACTGCTGCACCGACGGCCGTTGCAAGACCCCAGGCCAACGCCTCGCGCCACGACGTACGTCGATCGGCCGGGTTGAGCGGGGTCTGGGTGTCGCTGCGCCACAGCGCCGACACGACCTTGCGTGCGGCGACGGCAGCGGCGATCCCGGCGACCGTCGACAGCGCGTTGTAGCTCAGCTTCTTCATCGGCACCTCCGTACGTGTGGACGTGGGATCGGACGTGCCCGGGTCGGCGATCTCCCAAACGCGGATGGCGCTACGTCGGTTCGGGTCGCCAGCAGGTGGCGAGGAGCGCAGCGCCGCCACCGAGTCCGCCGATCGCTGCGATCAGCAAGCCGGTCCAGCCGATGAAGTCGTCGTTCAGGCCGACTGCCTCGTCGAGCGACCAGGTGCCGGGCCCGAGCGTGCCGATCACCAACCCGACGATTCCCAGCGTCATCACGTACTCCCATCCTTCTCCCGGTCGGAAGATGAAGAACCCGTTGCCGCGGTGGTTGATCGCCCAGGCGACGAACATCACGCCGACCACCCCGGCGGCGGCGAACGGTGTCAGCAGACCGAGCGCCAGAAGCACGCCGGCGCCGATCTCGGTCACGCTGGCGAGCCAGGCGTGGAGCCTCGCCGGCTTCATCCCCATCGAACCGAACCATGCAGCGGTGCCGTCAATGTTCGGCCGGACGTGGTTGACGCCGTGGGCGAGCATCACGGCACCCACACCGAAGCGAAGGAGCAAGAGTGCGAAGTCGATGGCGTCGGCGTCGGACATCGGCTCAGCCTGTCACGTGAGGCCGGGCGTCTCCGATGTTGCTGTGTGGACCGAGGCGCTGGCGACCATTGCGTGGCGTTGGCGCGCATCGTCCATCGTGCGGTGGTGCATCGACATGAGTTCGTCGTAGCGGCCGGGAGCGAGCTGATCGAGCGACGCTCGGTCGTCCTGCTCGCACGCCCGCACGATGTCGAGCGCTTCACCCACTGGCCCTGCGCCGTGGAGCAGCGCTCGAATCGCCACATCGCTCATCGGCAGCTCGCCGAGTAGTTCCGCCAGCGGCGCCTCGTAGAGCCGATCAACCACCGACAGCAGACCTGTGGTCACGCCGAAGCGGACGAGGTCGTCGTCGTCCAACAGCAGCGACACCATGTCGGCGCGAGCCGTCCCGCGGACCACCTCGTCGGTGTCGTCGTCCACTGCGTCGATCGACGAGGCGAGCAGGTCGGCGAGCCAACGGAGTTTGCGGACCCCGAGGAGCGCGATGGCCTCGTCGAGCGTCGTGACGCGGCGGTCGAGACCGAAGGCATTCGCATTCACCGCTGTGAGCAGGCGGAACGTGAGCGCCGGGTCGCTGGCCACGATGGCCTCCACCTGGGTCACGTCGATCTCGTCCTGCAGTGCGGCGTGGAGCGCCGTCGCCGCTCGGCGTCCGGCACGCCTGGTCGGGCGCCGCAGGACCTCGGGTTCGCCGAAGTGATACCCCTGGAAGAGGTCGAAGCCGTGGTCGACGCAGCGGTTGAACTCGTCCTGCGACTCCACCTTCTCGGCAAGGACCAGCACGCCGGGGGAGCGTTCGCGGGCGACCATGATCAACCGGCCGACCTCGGCGTGGTGCGCCATGGTGACTTCGATCTTGACGATGCTCGCCAACGGGAGCAGCTCGGAGTTCTCCAGGTCGCCCAGACGGCTGACGTTGTCCAGAGCGAAGTGGTAGCCGTTCCGGCGGGCGTGCCGCAGGGCATCGACCGTCGTCGCGTCGAAGGGTGACGGTTCGCGGACCTCGATGATGATTCCCTCGGGCGGCATCGCCTCGTGCAGACCGTTGACGATCAGGCTGGCGCTTGCGTTCAACAGGCCGAACCGGTCGCCGACCACGTGCTCCATGCCCCACTGCAGGAACACGCGCTCCATCACGCAGCGCGTGGCGGCATCGGGGTCGTCGACCGGAATCGTCTGATCGTGGCCGCGGTACAGCAGCTCGTAGCCGAAGACCCCGCGTTCCGCGTCGACGACTTGCTGTCGTCCGAGGAAGACCTCTGAGGTCATGGGGCTGTGGACTCCTGTCGATGTTGCGCTGCATCCCGAACGGATCGCGTCACCGTGTCATCGGTCGGTACATCACCCAACTCAAGTACTCGGCCGCTCGATTTCTCGTAACCTGCGGGCATGCCCCGCCGAATCCTGGTGCTCAACGGCCCGAACCTCAACCTGCTCGGCACGCGCGAGGTCGACGTGTACGGCTCCGCGACACTCGACGACATCCTGGCTGCGATCCACAGCGCTGCCGCCGAGCGTCACGTCGAGATCTACGACGTGCAAAGCAATTCCGAGGGGGCGTTGATCGATGCGCTGCACGAGGCGCGCACACGGGCGGACGGTGTGATCTTCAATCCCGGCGCGTATACCCACTACAGCATTGCCCTGCGCGACGCGATCGCATCGGTCGACGTGCCGGTGGTGGAGACCCACCTGTCGAACGTGCACGCCCGCGAGGAGTTCCGCCACACGTCGGTGGTCACCGGCGTGTGCGTCGGCGTGGTCGCCGGGTTCGGCGTCGACAGCTCCCTGCTCGCGCTCGACGCAGTGCTGCGCCACCTCGACCGCTGACGAGTGGTGATGGTCGATCGCTGACCGGCCGTGTGTCGGACGACACCAGATCGGCCGTTGAGAACGGCAAGGACCGGCCGATACTCGGGTGTGAGTTCCGCCGGCGTCGATCAGCCGTGCCCCGACGCGCCGGCTGTCGCGATCGTGCCCGGTCGATCGTGGCCCGCCTGGAGCCGCGCTGGTGCCATTGGTGGTGGTGGCGCTGACCATCGGCCCAGCGGTGATGGTCGGCTACCGAACGGCCGACTGGGCTGCAGTCAGCTGTCGGACCAGGCTTGCAGCTGGCCGCGAAACGGGCTTGGCGCCGAGTCTGTAGGTGCCTGTGACGCGTCGTAGTACGGGGTGTCGCCCACGATGGTGACTCGTTCGACACGGCGCACGTGGGGCCAGTAGTCGGATACGGCGTAGTGCTGGCAGGCCCGGTTGTCCCAGAACGCGATCGAGTTCGGCGCCCACGTGAAGCGGACCTGGTACTCGGGGAATGTCGCTTGTGCGTACAGGATCCTCAGGAGTTCGGCGCTCTCGTCGGCGTCCATGCCGACGATCTCCTCGGTGAACGCGTTGTTGACGTAGACGCCCTTGCGACCGGTCTCGGGATGCGTGCGGATCACCGGATGCTCGGGGTTCGGGTAGGTCGCCTCCATCTCGGCGATCTCGTCGTCGGAGGCGCCGCGATGTCGCAGGAGCGCTCGGAAGTGGGCGAAGTCGTGTCGGGCGACGCGGCCCTCGACGCGGTCCTTGATGCGCTGCGGCAGTCCGTCGTAGGCGGCGTACATGTCGGCGAAGAGGGTGTCGCCACCCACCGTCGGGCACTCGACGCAGCGCAGGATTGAGCCGAGCGAGGGCTGCAGCCGCCACGTCACGTCGGAGTGCCAGCCGTTCTCGCGGCCAGGGTGGTCGGCGTCATGCGTGATCGCCAGAACCTCGGGATGGTCGGGCTTGTTGATCGCGAAAGGGTGAACCTCCAGCTCGCCGAAACGACGACCGAACGCCAGGTGCTGGTCGGTGGTGATGTCCTGATCCCTGAAGAACAGGACCTTGTGGTCGAGCAGGGCCTGGCGGATCACGGCGATAGCGGCATCGCTGAGCTCGGTCGCGAGGTCGACGCCACCGATCTCGGCGCCGATCGTCGGCGACTTCGGCGTGATCGTGATGTCGCTCGTGTCGGTGTTCGTGCCGGTGCTGGCACGGTCGATGACGGTCATGGTCGGGCCCCTCGCGCAGTCGTTCCCCGCCGTCAGTGTGACACGGCGGTGTGCGGTCTGACGGACCGTATGGCAGAATATTGCGATGGCAAGTAACGAGCTCCAGTTCGGCACCGCCCACGACGGGGATCACCCCGATCGGGACGACGAGTGGGCCCGACTCCGGGCGAAGCACATGCTCGCGCCCGAGGACCGACCGCCGTCGACGGCACGCGGGGTGCACCACCAGGCGTTGATCTCGTCGGACATCGAACGGACCATCGCCTTCTATCAAGGGCTCCTCGAGTTCCCGTTGACCGAACTGTTCGAGAACCGTGACTACGTCGGGTCGACGCACTTCTTCTTCGACATCGGCAACGGCAACGCCCTGGCGTTCTTCGACTTCCCCGGTCTGGGTCTCGACGACTATGCCGAGGTGCTCGGCGGCCATCACCACCTGGCGATCTCGGTGTCGAGAGAGAACTGGGAACGGCTCAAGGCGAAGCTCGATGCCGTCGGCGTGGCGTATCACCTCGTCGCCGACACGTC
Source organism: Ilumatobacteraceae bacterium (assembly GCA_041745835.1). GTDB lineage: Bacteria > Actinomycetota > Acidimicrobiia > Acidimicrobiales > Ilumatobacteraceae > Sva-07. Next base: position 5,891 of record JBGTIA010000035.1, read on the forward strand.
GATCTACTTCATGGGCCCCGACGGCGAACGCCTCGAGCTGATCAGCGATCCGCTCGGTGAGATGTACGGCATGCAGGTCGTCTGAACGCGACAGAGCGATGAGCGAGCGAACCGCATGCGGTCCGTTCGCTCATCGCTCGGGGGTCAGGGTGCGATCAGCTGGACGTCGAGCTCCAGCGCGACCTTGTCGGAGATCATGACCTTGTCGGCGCCAATTGGAGCGTTGAAGTTGATGCCGAAGTCGCCGCGAGAGATCGTCCCCGTGGCGCTGAAGCCCGCACGGGTGGACTGATCGCCCGGGAAGATGGACGTGCCGAAGAACTCGACGTCGAGTTCGACCTGCTTGGTCACACCGTTGATCGTGAGGTCGCCGATCATCTGGTACTCCTCGCCCTCGCCGGCGATGGAGGTGGAGCGGAAGGTCATCGTCGGGTTGGTCTCGGCGTTGAAGAAGTCGCTCGATGCCAGGTGGGCGTCGCGGTCGGCGTTCCCGGTCTTGACGGTGCCCATCTCGATCTCGGCGCTCACCGAGCTGTTCGCCAGGTCGTCACCGACCACGAGGCCTGCGGTGACGCCCTCGAAGCGTCCGCGAACCTTGGAGAGTCCGAGGTGGCGCACGACGAACCCGACGGTCGTGTGCGACGGATCCGAGGTCCAGGTGCCGGTCGTCAGTGGAAGTGTTGAGGTCGAAACGTTTGTCATAACAATCAATGTATCCGCAAGTAATTGCGATCACAACAATCGTCCGGCCAAGAACCCGAAATTTGTGCACGACGTTGCGCTCAGCGGGACGATGCGTGCAGATTTCGGAGAATGGGAGCGCGCTGCGGGGCTCGCGCGGGTCAGGGGCGAGAGGTGGGGGTGCGGGGGACGTCGACCTCGGTCTGCCAGAGGGCGCCGGTGGCGGTTCCGGCGACGACGTCGGGGTGAGAACCGGCCGCGGTGAGC
>JBGTIA010000036.1:0-15468 GCA_041745835.1 Ilumatobacteraceae bacterium
AAGCTCTCGTCGGGCCACGGCAGCTCGAACATCGAGCCGAGGCGCAGGTCGGTGTCGGGGTTGCGGTCGCGGGCTATCTCGAGCAGCGACCCGGCGGCATCGATGCCAGCAGTTTCAGCGCCGTTCGCGTTCGCGTACCTCAGTGCCAGCCCAGAGCCACACGCAATGTCGAGCAGCGTCGTTCGATCTGAGATCGCGAGTCGCTCGAAGATGGCCATGATGACGTCGTTGGCGTAGTGCTCGTAGAGACACGCCCAGTCGGTGGCGGAGTGACCCCACGCTTCGCCGGCCTTTCGCCAGTCGTGCGTGTGGGCTTCGTTGCATGCGGCGGTGTCGACCATGGTGGTCCTCCGGGTACTGGGTGTGTCGGGTTGTTCAGGCTCGAGCGAGATGGTGCTCGAGCCGCTCGCTGAGTTCTTCGGAATCGGCGGCGGCTCCATGGATGTAGCTCGATCGGCGTCTCCGGAGCACGTTGAGGCCTGTCACGTACATGCCGGGCGCATCGTCGACGACTCCGCCGATGTGGCGGATGCGCCCCTTGTTGTCCAGCACCGGCACGTCGAGCCAGGAATAGTCAGGGCGGTATCCCGTTGCCCAGATCACGGTGCCGATGTCGTTCGCGACGAGGTCAAGTTCGAGGCGTGTCGGAGCTGGGACCCTGGTCGACTCGGACCGGTGCTTCGGGCCGATGTCGGAGCAGCCGGTGGTCTCGGCCCAGTCGTCGAAGTTCTGCAGGAGGCGGTTCATCTTGAGGTCGGCCATCAGGCAGACGTTTGCGAGCGAGCCGGAGAATTGGGCGACGCCATCCATGACGCGGCCGAGCCGGCCGACGATCTCGACACCGAGATCGGTGAGGGTGTTCAGGTCGATCGTCCGATGCTCTGGCGTCCCGATCAGCTGTGGAGACGGCAGGTGACGGGCGCGAACGAGATCATCGACTTCGTCGTGGCGCTCGTCCGAGATCCCAGCGGCGTCCATCCACCACAGCACGTCGCGCCCTCGGTAGCTCCGTGGCATCCGGACGTGCTCACCGACGGAGAGAATGACCGGTCGACCCGACCGACGGATTTCGTCGGCGAGTTGGACACCGGTCGCGGATGCGCCGACGACGAGCACGCCATTCTCGGCGAGCGCATCGGGCGAGCGGTACGTCATCGGTGTGATTGTGGTGATCGTGGCCGGCACAGCCGCTGCAATCGCCGGAACATTGGCAAGGTTCGAACCACCACTGGCGATGACCACGCTGGCGCAGGTCCACGTCTCGTGATCGGTCTGCACCGTGTAGCCCGACTCCGACGCGCGGACGGATGTGACCGTCGTATGAGTGTGGACCGGTGCCGAGATGGTCGTGGCATAGGTCGTGATGAACTCGGTGACCTCGGACATCGTCATGTATCCGTCGGGGTCGTCGCCGCTATATCCCATTCCCGGGAGTTGGCTCTGCCAATTCGGTGTGAGCAACCTGAGCGAATCCCATCGCTCCGTACGCCACGAATTCGCCACCTCTCCGCGTTCGAGAACGACGTGGTCGATCGACCGCTCGGAGAGGCGGCGACTCATTGCGAGCCCTGCGTGTCCAGCACCGATGATCACGGCTGAGACATGAACTGGGGTCGCGCTCATCGGTGCCTCACACGACGCCGACAGTGATGCTGGTCGGATTCGTCACGATGTCGTAGACCGCCGAACGCTTCTGAGACTGCGCGACGAGTGCTTGGATGTCTTCGGGTGAGGCGTCGGCGTCAATGTCGAACCGGACGGTAATGTCGCTGAATCCGTTGCGGATGTCCGGGTCGGCGCCGAGAATGCCCAGCACGTTCATCGTGCCCTCGACCTTTGCGGTGACCGACCTGAGCTGGATTCCACGGTGCTGCGCCACCGAGGCCACTCCGCCGGTCAGGCAGCTGGCGAGCGCCGCAAGGAGGATCTCGGTCGGGGTGGCGCCCCGATCTTCCGACGCGAAGCACTCCGGGTGATCGGCGTCGAAGGTGTACTGGGTCTTGTGGTGGTGGTCGGTGCCGAGGCCGGAGAACCCATCGACAGTCGTCGTGCTGAATGTGCCATGGACCCATGAGCAGCTCGCCCGCCAGATGAACTCGGCCGCCTCGGGTGCAGCGCTCAGTTGTTCGCGTGCGCCGAGCAATGCGGCGGTGTTGACGCCGTTGTCGACGTTGTTCGGAGTCTCGGTGGTGGTCATTGGATGTCTCCTTGGGTTCTCTGTTGAGGCTTGTAGGTCGAACGATCGACCGAATTCGTGAGGGCGGTTGTTCCGCCAACTTGTGCAAGGGTGAGATCAGAGCAGCTCGGCGATCAGCGCTGCAGCGTTGGCGGAGCCGCCCGCTTCGACGTCGCGGGGTGTGGGCGCAGCGGTGATCAACGTCGAGATCAGGTGGGCGACGTGGTCGGGGTCGAAGTCGTCGTAGTCGAGGTGCACGCCGGCGTTGTAGTGATCGAGACGTGCGCGCACATGGAAGTTCTGTTCGAAGTGGTTGCGCAGCGGCACGTAGATGAACGGCACCTTGAGCGCCGCCAGCTCCATCGTCGTGGTGAGTCCGCCCTGGACGATCGCGACGTCAGCGCACGCCAGATGGCGGTACAGGCGGTCGACGTAGGGCCGATACTCGACGCCTTCTACCGACGGCATCGATGCCGGGTCGATCCTCGGACCGGTGACGAGCACGAACCGCAGACCCTCGATGGCGCGCCGAGCAGCAGGAACGGCGTCGGCCACTCGACGCAGGAGGTGGACGCCGACGCCTGACCCGCCGACCGCCACGATGCAGATCTTCTCGTCCCGGTCGTAGCCGAGTTCGTCGCGAAGCGAGGTCCGGTCGCCGAGGGGTGCGGGGTCGAAGCCGGTGACGTATCCCGCGAAGTCGTAGTTCGCCTCGGTCCACTCTCGGATGAGCGGCAGATCGGGTCCGAAGCGATCCGCCACGATGTCGTCCGGGTTGCCCACGAAGATCGCTCGGTCACGAATCGAGCCGTGACGACCGATCTGTTCGATCATCTCCGCGTTGTAGTCGGCCGCGACGAACGCCTCTCGCGGTCCACGACCTGGCATCGGGAGGTAGCCGACGAAGTCGGTCATCCAGGCGTAGGCCGTCTTCTTCAGGTTCGGGTTCTCGTGAAGATGAAAATCGAGTTCCCACGACTCGTCGCCGATGACGAGGTCGTACTGCCCGGCCATGAGGACCTCGTCGCAGAGCATGAAGTTCGCGACCTGGATCTCGTCCATGTCGCGGAGGGTCTGGAACACGGCGAGGTCGTGTTCGCCGGATTCCGATTCGATGTGCTCGGTCTCGTTCGCCATGAAACGTGACGCCGGATGAATGGTCTCGCCGGATGCTTCGAGCACTCGGGTCACCGGGTCCTGGGCCAGCCAGTCGATCTCGAGGTCGGGGTGCAGCTTTCGGAGTTCCTGACACACGGCGACGTCACGACGGGCGTGACCGAGGCCGATCGGTGACGAGATCATCAATGCCTTCCTCCGGCTGCTTCGAGCCCGGCGGCGAGCGGCGGGTGCTGGTTTCGGCAGGTGGATCGCGTCGACGAACGCCTTGATCGCGTTGTTGATCCGCACCGGATACCGACCCGTCGGAAGATGGCCGGCACCCTCCAGCGTGATCAGGCCGGCGTGCGGGATGCGAGCCTGCAGTTCCAGTGCGCTCTGGAAGCTGATGACTCGATCGTCCGTGCCTTGGATGATCAGGAAGGGCATCGTCATCGCCGACACCGCAGCTTCGATCTCGTGGAGGGGGATCTGAGGTGTTCCCTCCCGACCGAGCGCGATCAGTTCGCCTTCGGTCTCCATTGCCCATCCGGTCGTGTCGTCCCACTGCTTGGTCGAGTGCGGATCAGAGCAGCACTCGGTGAAGAAGAAGTCGACGAAGTCGTTCCAGTTCTCACGCCAGTAGTGGACGTTGTACTTCTCCCAACCCTGTGGATCGTCGATGTGATCGAACATCCTGTGGTAGATCGCCGTTCGGCCAGGGTGCGGAACCACCCACGGGTGCGACGGCGCTATCGCCACGACGCCGTCGAAGCGATCGGTATGGAACGCGCCGAGCATCGTCGCGATGCCTCCCCCACGTGACAATCCGATCGCGATCGCGGTGGCCGTCCCAGTGGCGTCGAGCACGGCGAGTGCGTCGTCGAGCAGCGATCGATCGCCGTAGCGATCGGGGTCGTAGACGCGATCGGATTTCCCGTTGCCGACCGGGTCGTAGGTGACAACCCGGTAGTGACGCGAGAGATACGGGATCGTCAGCTTCCAGTGACGTGAGTGGATGATCTGCCAGGTTTGCGTGAGCAACACGGTCGGCGCGTCGGCGGGGCCGTAGACCTCGTACGCAATGTTTGCGCCGTTGCACTCGACGATGCCCTCGCAAGTAGGAAAGGCTGCTCTCATCGTGGTGTCTCCAATGCGCGTGTCTCGAGGTTGGCGATTGCGTCGCCGACACGGCGAAGCGCCGATCGAATCGGAAGCGCGTCGTTCTCGCGTCCGAGCAGGAGCATCGACTCGGCCCCGAGGAAAGCGCTCGCGACGAGTGCGACGAGTTCGGCGACGCTGAACGGACCGAAGTCGAACCCTGCTGCACGGCTGTCCTCGATCACGTCGGTGATGACGCGAGTCCACGAGTCCTGAACCCGGTTCACGGCCTCACACACATCGGGCGAACTCCAACCCGCCGCCATCATCTCCTGGAGCACGCGCACGTAGCCCGACTCAATGTCCTGGTCGAGATAGTCGCAGGCAAGGTTCCACCGTTCTGCCAACGAAACATCGAGCGCGAACGTGTCCGTCTGGCGTCTGATCAGCGCCTCGTTCTCCTCACCGAGCATCGCCAAGATGAGTTGCTCCTTGGATCCGAAGTGGTAGTGGATCTGCGAGAGCGGTACTTCGGCAAGCTCGGCGACCTTCCGGGTCGACATCGCGGCGAAACCCGACTGGAGCAGGACGCGACGCGCTGCGGTGAGAATCTGCTCTGACGTCGAGGACCGCTCGTTCGTGGTTGGTTGCACTGTCATCGATGGCCCCCCGTTCAGTCGTTCGGTCGATCGACCGAATCTTCGCAAAAGGCGAGACGTTTGTCAACCGAGCCGGACTCCCAGCGCCCCCATCGCGCCACCGTTGGCGCCGCCGATTTCCCAGCGGTACTCGAAGATGTAGGGCCTGCGATGGTCGAGGCGTTCACCCACGAGGAAGCGCAGGTCCTGCTGTTCACCTTCGCCGGGGCGTGGCCGGCACTCGGGCGAGACGCCACGGATCCATCGACTCGGTTCTTGTACATGACGATCTTCGAACTTGTTTGTCGATTTCGAGGGATCGAGCTCGCGCCCGGGGCCATCGTCGTCGACGACGTAGTGCGCCTCTGACTCTGGTCGCTCCGCCAGCACCTTCGCGCCAAACGCGCGGCCGATCACCCGGATGACCACGCCCCATGGTGCCGTTCAAGGCACTCGACAACACCCGCCCCCAGCTGGGCTCATGATCGCTGAGGTCGCAACGGCCAGTTTGACCCCTCCCGGATCACCGCACAGGTACCCGTGTTTGGCCGAGACCGCGGCGCCGTGACTGGTGCATTGACCCCGCACTCTCACGCCGAGATCTCACTGCCTGTCAGGCCGCGATCGTCCGTGCCGGACCGCGTTCGACCTCACGCTGACGCGCGATCTTGGTGGACTGCGCGTCGTGGTCACCGATCAGGGCGAGGGCATGCCTGATCGGCGTGGCCGGCGGCTGAACGAGTCAGACGAGTCGGAGCACGAGCAGTGCGACGTCGTCGTGGCGCTCGACGATGGGCACCAGTGCTTCGAGGTCGTCGCCGATCGCCGATGCGACCGTTTCTGCGTTGTGCCAGGTGTCGACGGACCGATCAATCAGCTCGAGGAGTTGGTCTTCGCTGAGACCATGCGGTGGTGGGAGGTCGGTGACGCCGTCGGTGTACAGGATGATCCGGTCGCCCGTTGCGAGGTCGTAAGAGTCGATCGACATCTCGACGTTCAGCACCATCCCGATCAGGGTGCCATAGGTTCCGAACACTCGGCTCCTGGTCTGAGGCCGGCACACGCGGCGGTGTCGTGGCCGTCGCCGGGTTGATCCCGATCCATCCCCACTTCACGCCCTGGTTGAGCGCTCGCCGCAGAATGCCGTGGATGCGTCTCACGGTCCCCGGCGCAAGGGGTCGCCCACCGGACCCTCCTGCGGTCAGCAGTTGACGGTAGAAGGCGTCGAGGTCTGCCGACTTCAGTTTGGCCAATCGCCTCGACCCGAGCGCCGGCATCAGCGAACGGTCGATGTAGTTCTGCGTCTCCTTGACGGTCTTCGGCGAGAAGTCGGGTGCAGCGAACTCGATCCACGCCGAGAGCAACTCCCCCACTGTGGCCGTCGTTCGAACCGTCAGGCCACGTTCGGCCTCGGTGATCATTTCCGCGAGCGCAGTTTGCGCCTCGCGCTTGCCGCCGCGCACGGTTCGCGTCGCGTAGCGCTTCTAGCCGGTGAGCGGATCGTGACCGAGGTAGACCCTCAGGTCCCACGACGCCCCTCGCTGCCTCATGAAGCCCTTCGCCCAATTGTCCCTTCGAAGAGATTGGCACCAGATTGGCAACGAGTCCAGAAAACCAGGAGAGCCACTCCGAAGAGTGGCTCTGACCTGGTGTTTCCTTGGCAGCCCGTACGGGATTCGAACCCGTGCCGCCACCTTGAGAGGGTGGTGTCCTAGGCCACTAGACGAACGGGCCAAGTAGCGATCGGCAACGATATCAGCCGGTCCGGAGATCCCACCCGGCCCGCCCGTTGTCCGGCCGAAAAGCACCGATGAAGACCACCGATGAAAACGACGAACGCCGACCGTTAGTTCTGCGTGCAGAATTGCCGGCCGGCGGTCGATCAGAGCTGGGGTGCAGGGACTCGAACCCCGAATGACAGTACCAGAAACTGCTGTGTTACCAATTACACCACACCCCATGGCGTGATGGTCGACGACGAGTCGACGACCGGTGCGGGACGGGATTGTATCGGCCTCAATCGGTGAGGCCACTCAGCCGTTCGAACCCGATGATCCGCCCGATCGCAACGCCGCCCGCCTCGACGACGTTGCGGCGCAACTCGTTCGTGCCACCCACCACCGAGTCGGGTGCCGGCGACACGTAGGCGATGAAGCCGACCTCCTCGGCGGCGAGCCGGGTCCGCAAGGCGTGGTAGGGGTCCGTGACCAGCAGGACGGTCTGGACGGAATCGTCGACGAGCGCTCGCGCGCGCTCCAGGGATTCGTAGGTCGTCGAGCCGGCGTCCTCCTGCACGATCGCCGACGATGGCACTCCCCGATCGACGAGGTAGCTGGCAGACGCCGATGCCTCGGTGAACCGGTCACCTTCCCGGTTTCCCCCGGTCACGATGACTCGTGGCGCGACGCCGTCGTTCCAGAGTTCGACGGCGTGGTCGAGTCGTGCCGCCAGTTGTGGCGATGGACGTCCGTCGTACTGCGCTGCGCCCAGAACCACGATTGCATCGACCGTGCGGGTCTGGTCCGCCCGACCAGTCGACCACACCTGCCAGAACGACACTGCGTAGTACGCGAAGCCGATCAACAACGCGACGACGACGGCCTGCACGATTCTGCGGCCGACGGAGCGCGGCGGTGTCCGCGGCGGCCGAACCGGCGGCGGGTCCCGATCGAGGCGGGCATTGTCGGAGGCCCTCATGAACTCGCGATCGGCCAACACACTCACCCGCCGCCGGACGCAGCCCCAACCGCTTCCACAGCCATCGACAGTCGCCTGAGCGTCTCGTCGCGACCGAGGACCTCCATCGACTCGAACAGCGGCGGACCCACCGAGCGACCGGTGACCGCAACGCGCACCGGTGCCTGCGCCTTGCCCAACTTGATCTCGTATCGCTCCATCACCGCTTCGAGCGACACCTTCAGGTCGTCCGCGGTCCACGGCGCCTCTCGGTACGCAGCGATGACGTCGGTCAGCAACGGCAACGCCCACTCGGCACCGAATGCCTTGTCCCGAGCTGCCGCCTCGTAGTCCATCGGCGCGCCGACGGGCCAGAAGAGGAAGTCGATCTTCTCGGGCACCTCACGCAGTGTGGTGAGGCGTTCCTGGATGTGCGGAGCGATTGCGGCGAACCGATCGCGATCCCAGTCGATCGGCAGTTCCTGTGCGGCGCGTTCGACGAACTCGGCGAGCGGCATCCGGCGGATGTAGTCGCCGTTGAACGCGGCGAGCTTCTTGACGTCGAAGAACGCCGGCGAGTGGGTGACGTCCTCCAGGCGGAACGCCGCCTCGATCTCAGGCCACGAGACGATCTCGCTCCCGGCGGCCTCGGCGCCCGGCGGCGTCCAGCCGAGCGTCATCAGGTAGTTGACCATTGCGTCGGCGAGATACCCGTCGTCGCGGTACTGCTCGAGCGCCACCTTGTCGCGACGCTTCGAAAGCTTCTTGCGTTGCTCGTTGACAAGCACGGGCACATGCGCCCACCGGGGCGGTTCGTGGCCGAGCGCCTGCCAGAGCATCTGCTGCTTGGGGGTGTTGGGAAGATGCTCCTCTGCGCGGACCACATCGGTGATCGCCATCTCGATGTCGTCGACCACGTTGGCGAGCAGGAACACTGGCGTGCCGTTGCTGCGCACAAGAACGAAGTCCTCGATCGTGGCGTTGTCGAAGGACACCTCGCCGCGAACGAGATCCCGCACGACAGTGGTGCCCTCGGGCACTCGGAACCGCACCACATGACCGGGGCCGGGCCCGAGATTGCGGTCACGCGAGTAGCCGTCGTAGCCAGAGTGGCCGAACTCCTTGGCCCGCGCGTCGATCTGTTCAACGGTGAGATCGCAGTAGTAGGCGAGCCCGTCGTCGAGGAGACGCTGCGCAGCGGCGAGGTGGGCGTCGGCGTAGCCAGACTGGAAATGCGGGCCCTCGAAGTGGTCGTCGTCGGACGAGACCCCGATCCATGCCAACGCATCGATGATCCCCTGCGTCCACTCGGGGCGGTTGCGGGCCTCGTCGGTGTCCTCGATGCGCAGCACGAACGTGCCACCGAGCCGGCGTGCCAGCGCCCAGTTCTGCAGCGCTGTTCTGGCACCGCCGACATGGAACGACCCGGTCGGCGAGGGGGCAAAGCGGAAACGTGGTCCCGGCGTCATGACGGGAACGACGCTACCTGTCATCGACCCCTGCTTCGCCGGGAGCTGCGCCGTGTGCCGTGCCGGGTGCTGTAGGAGGTGTTCGGGCCGGGGCCGAGGGGCCGGCGACCGCAGTAATCGACAGGTTACGGAGCTGACGGAGCGCAACCGACAGGGTGGTCAGGTCGAACGCTCCCGCTCGGCGGATCTCGGTGTGGATCGCCAGGGCACGGCCGACGGCACGCTCGTTGGACGCGATCCACGACGTCGGTGAGCCGTTCGCCGACCGCATCACGTTGCGCGTCAGGTCGGCGAGCACGGTCATGAGGTCGTCGCGCAACGCCGAGCGCGCCTGCTCCTGCCACCGATCCGACCGCGGCAGATTACCAACCCCGTCCCAGAGCCAGCCCAGGTCGAACGCGTCGAACGTCGCCCAGTACGCGGTGGCGGCATCGGCGACGTTGCGGGCTTCGGTGTGGGCGATCTCGACGATGTCGAACCCTGGGTGGAGCCAGCGCCAGTTCGCCGAGCACGCCGCCAATTCGACCGGAACGCCCGCGTCGACACGTTGGTCACGGACAGCGGCCACATCGCTTGCGACCCGCCCGCTCACCACTCGGTCCAGCGACTCGGACAGGAATGCCAGACCGGCGGAGAACGTGTCGACCGCGTCGAGGATGTCCAGCGGTGGTCGTCGATGCCGCAACAACCACACCGTGCCGCGTTCGGTCATCCGCCGAGCGTCGAGGAACAGCGCGATCTGGGTCTCGAGCGAGATGCTGCTCCCGAGGGCATCGATCTGTCGCCAGATGTCGGCGAATCCGAAGATTTCGCGAGAGGCGAGGAACGCCCGGGCGACGTCGGACACCGATGCCCCGGAGTCCTCGGTCATCCGATGATCGAACGAGATGCCCGCCAGGTTGACCATGTTGTTGACGATCGTGGTGGCGACGATCTCGCGACGCAGGCGGTGCGAGCGGATCGCATCGGGGAAGCGTTCGCGGATCTCGACGGGGAAGTACGCCATCAGGTCGCGCTCGAGCGCGGCCTCGTCAGGGAGATCGGAGGCGAGGATCTCGGTGACGTCGGCGTTCTTGGTGTACGCGATCATCACGGCGAACTCGGGGGCGCGGAGACCGCTGCCTGCGCTCAGCCGTTCGGCGATCTGCTTGTCGGACGGGAGGAACTCGAGCTCACGATCGAGGTATCCCTCGGCCTCCAGCGTGTCGAGGTACCTGGCGTGGACATTGACCATCGAGAGCGCCTGCGTCCTGGCGATCATGAGCGCCAGGGTCTGCGCTCGGTTGTCGTCGAGCACGAGGCGGGCCACCTCGTCGGTCATCTCGACCAGCAGTTCGTTGCGCTGCCGCACGGTCAGCTCACCGTCGCGCACGAGCTGATCGAGGAGGATCTTGATGTTGACCTCGTGGTCGCTGCAGTCGACCCCGGCCGAGTTGTCGATCGCGTCGGTGTAGATCAGCCCGCCGTTGATGGCGTACTCCACCCGGGCGAGTTGGGTGAGTCCGAGGTTGCCGCCTTCGCCGACGATGCGGGCGCGCAGCTCGATCGCATCGACGCGCAACGAGTCGTTGGCCCGGTCGCCGACGTTGGCATGGCTCTCGTTGGACGACTTGACGTAGGTGCCGATTCCTCCGTTCCACAGCAGGTCGACCGGCGAGCGCAGGATGGCCGAGATCAGTTCGTCGGGTCGCAGCGAGTCCACCGCCGCATCGATGCCGAGCACATCACGAACCTCGGGTGTGATCAAGATCGCCTTGAGCTGTCGGGAGTGGACTCCACCGCCGACCGAGATGAGCTCACGGTCGTACTCCGCCCAACTCGAGCGCGGCAGCTCGTACAGACGCCGACGTTCGCGATGCGCAACCTCCGGGTCCGGATCGGGGTCGAGGAAGACGTGGCGGTGGTCGAAGGCAGCCACGAGCTTCAGGTGCGGGGACAGGAGCATCCCGTTGCCGAACACGTCACCCGACATGTCGCCGATGCCGACCACGCTGAGCTCGTCGGTGTCGACGTCTTTGCCAATCACCCGTGCGTGACGACGCACGCTCTCCCAGGCTCCTCGCGCCGTGATGCCCATCGCCTTGTGGTCGTAGCCGTGACTGCCGCCCGAGGCGAACGCGTCTCCGAGCCAGAAGTCGTACTCGGCGGCGATGTCGTTGGCGATGTCGCTGAACGTCGCGGTGCCCTTGTCAGCGGCGACCACCAAGTACGGGTCGTCACGGTCGTAGATGACGACGTCGGGCGGATGCACGATGCGGTCGCCGACGACGTTGTCGGTCACGTCGAGCAGACCCCGAACGAACCGGCTGTAGCGATCGATGCCTTCCGCCCGTACTGCGTCGCGGTCGGCGGGATCCGCGGTCGACGCCTTGATGACGAAACCACCCTTCGCCCCGGTGGGCACGATGACGGCGTTCTTGACCAACTGCGCCTTGACCAGCCCGAGCACCTCGGTACGGAAATCCTGCGGTCGGTCGCTCCAGCGCAGGCCGCCGCGTGCGATGCGTCCGCCGCGCAGATGCACACCCTCGACGAACGGTGAGCACACGAAGATCTCGAACTCGGGTCGAGGCTCCGGCAGGAATCCGACATCGTTGGGTCGCAACTTGACGGAGATCTCAGGGCGCTCTCGGAAGGCGTTGGTCCGATCCGTGGCGTCGATCAGCGCGAGGAACGCACGACAGATCCGGTCGTCGTCGAGCGACGGGACCGCGTCGAGGAGTTCGTCGAGATCGACACGACAACGCTCGACCGCAGCGGCCCGGTCGGCGGGCGGTGCAGCATCCGCCGACTGCGGACGGAACTTCGTGTCGAAGAGCTCGACGAGCTTGCGAGCGATCTCGGGATGCCGCACGATCGCGTGCTCGATGTAGTTGGTGCTGAACGGGAAAGCCGCTTGACGGAGGTAGCGGTTGTACAGCCGGAGCACGTCGATCTGGCGTCGATCGAGCCCGGCCGAGAGCACCAGCCGATTGAGGCCGTCCGGCTCGATCTCACCGGTCATCAGATCGATGAAGGCGCGCTGCACCTCGGCGTGGCGGGCGCCGCTGATCGTGGACACCGCCACGCGCACGCCGATGTCGTCGAGGTGCACGACGCTCGAGTCGCCGACGAACATCGACGGGTGCTCGTCGAGTGGCGGCAAGCCGAGGTGTTCGAGCAGCGGCACCAGTTCCGCAATCGTCGTCGGCCGGTCACGAAGGAACACGCGGAACCGCCAATCGCCGTCGACGGCATCGATCGATCGACCGAACGAGGTCATGATCTCGGTCGAGCCCGACAACATCGCCTCGACATTGACGAGGTCGCCGACTGCGGCCTCGGGGCGAACACGCGCCTCGTAGTCGGCGGGCACCGTCGAACCGACGACCGACCACACGCGGTACCCCTCGACCTCGCCGAGCAGGTCCACGAGTGCATCGCGCGCCCGCTCGCCCCACGTCCGCGAGGCGCTGTCGATCGATTCGATCAGCCGGGTGTTGTCAGCGAGGGGACCGGCACGGACGGTCATCGAGATACGGGCGAGCGAACTCGCTCCGACGAGGGTCTCGATATCGCGGATCTCGCCGCCGTAGTGCTCCGACACCAGCGCTGCGACGAGTTCGGGCAGCGCCGCCGTGAACCGGGACTGGGGCACGTAGGCGAACACGGTCGTCCACGGTCCCACCGGCTCGGTGACGTCGAACACTCTGACGATGCGCCGCTCCTGCAGACCGCTGATCTCCGAGACCAGCTCGGTCAATTCGTCGACGTCGGCTTCGAACACCACGTCTCGCGGCAGTGTCTCGATCACGTTGCGAACCGCGCGGCCCATGTGGCTCTCGACGGCTGCACCGACCCGAGCGACCACCTCGTCGGCCCGATTTCGGATGACGGGAATGGCGAACACGCTCTGGCGGTACCCCGCGCTGCCCAACAGTCCGACGAATCGGATTTCCTGATCCTTGTCCGAGGGTCGAACCGCGATCGACGTCATCCGCGCCGGACGGTGCACGGTTGCGACCGCATCGGTCCGGGCGATCACGATCGACGCGCCACCGTCCTTCGACGGTGGGTCGATGCGCTCCGGGTCGAGGCGGTGCGACCGATACTGCCCGAGGAGGCTTCCGGGAACCACCCGCAGGCCGTCGGGCCTCCGCTCGTAGATCGCAGATCCCAGGAGCACGAAGTTCGCGTCGGCGAGCCACTGCATCAACGGGTCCCCGCCGGTCACGTCGACCAGACGCTCCTGCATGGGGGCGAAGTCGCGGACGACGGATTGCACGTCGTCGATCGCGACGCGCACAGCCGCTTCGAGCCCCGCTCGAATCGGGGTCGGGCATCGGTCGAGTTCGATCAGCGTCCACGCCTCGACCCGACCGTCTTGCGCCTCGACGTCGGTGAGCTCGTGGCGATCGTTGCGCCTGACGGTGAGCATCGGGTGAACGAGCAGGTGGATGCCGAGTTGGTGCCGATCGAGCACCATCCTCACCGTGTCGACGAGAAAGGGGACGTCGTCGGTCACGAACATCAGGATCGTTCGCTCGGTCTCCCAGCCGTCGCGTTCCAGCTCGGGCGACAGGACCTCGACGAGCGTCTCACCGATGCAGCGAACCCGTCCGAGTTCCAGATGCGCGACCGCTGCGGCATAGGCCGCGTTGAGCCTCCGGCTGTCCACGTCGTCGCTCGGAATGTCGCGGTAGTAGACCTCGAGGAACGACTGCAGCAGCGAGTCGGTCGGTCGGCGTTCAGCCGCGAACTTGCGCAGCCTGTCGATGATGTCGGCCACGTCGTTGTGAGCACTCATGTGATTGCCGGCCGAGGTCAACGGCCCAGGGATCAACGTAGCCGCCCCCGCGGGAGAGATCCGACCATCCGCCGAGCTCACCACCTGCGACGACAGCGATCACGGCTAGCGTTCGAAGTGATGACGCGGCCCAACCTCTCCCCCAAGGATCTGTCCCGTCCGGAGGTGCACAGCGGCCACCGCCAGGTGTCCGGCGGGCTCGCCCGAGCGGCGGTGTTCGGCATCAACGATGGTCTGGTCTCGAACGTGTCGCTGATCCTCGGTTTCGCAGCCTCGGGTGTCGACTCGTCGATCGTCCGTCTGGCCGGACTGGCGGGTGCGATCGCCGGCGGGATCTCGATGGCGGCCGGCGAATGGATCAGCGTGTCGGCCCAGAACGAAATGGTCGAGCGCGAGGTTGCGGTCGAACGCCGCGAACTCGCACACAACACCGTCGCCGAGACCGCGGAACTGGCCGCTATGTACGAGGACCACGGCATCTCACCCCTGACCGCCCGAGCAGCCGCCGAAGACGTGATGGCGTCGCCGGAGGTGGCGCTGAGGGTGCACACCCGCGAGGAACTCGGCGTCGATCCGCACGACCTGCCGTCCGCATTCAATGCTGCCGCGATCTCGCTCGTGTGCTTCCTCTTCGGTGCGCTTCTGCCGGTGATCCCGTGGTTCACCGGGGCCACCGGGTTCGCCCCCGCTGCGATCTCGGTGACCATCGGCGTGGTCGCCGCAGCGTTCGTCGGTGCCGCGATCGGACGCTTCGCGGAACGATCGATCACGAAGTCCATCATCCGACAAGTGGCGATCGTCCTGGTGGCGTGTGCGGTGACGTACAGCATCGGCGAAGTGGTCGGCGTCAATGTCTGACGACCACCGACCACCGTCGCCGCAACAGCGCAACGTGCTCGGCACAGAACTGCAACCCTGCTCGTACGACCCGATGACCGGCTACTACCGGACCGGCTGCTGCGAGAACCGGGGCGATGATCCCGGCATGCACACGGTGTGCTGCCGTCTGAACGCCGACTTCCTCGAGTTCTCGAAGTCGCACGGCAACGACCTGACGACACCCATCGCCCAGTACGGATTCGCCGGACTGTCGCCGGGCGATCAGTGGTGCGTGTGCGCCGCTCGGTGGAAAGAAGCGTTCGACGCCGGCCATGCCTGCGATGTGATCCTCGAGTCGACCCACATGTCGACGCTCGAGTACGTCGACCTCGCAGACCTGCAGGCACACGCCGTCACCGCTCGGGGCTCGTGAGGGAAGCGCCGAACGGCGGGCACTCACCGCTGCCGACACCAGTACCGACACCGTTGCCGACGTGGTTGGCAGTGGCGCTCGTCGTGGGCACTTCTGCCGCAGTCCTGGTGCTGGAGATCCTCGCCGCACGCCTGCTCGCCCCGTACGTCGGCGTCAGCATCGAGACGTACACCGGCATCATCGGCACGGTGCTCGCCGGCATCGCCGTGGGAGCGTGGCTCGGCGGCGTCGCTGCGGACCGCGTGGATCCGCGTCGGCTGATCCCCGCACTGCTG
>JBGTIA010000037.1:0-6801 GCA_041745835.1 Ilumatobacteraceae bacterium
CGCGAGCACAATGGCCTCGAGATCGCAACCACCAACCCCAGCGACGGAGGCGCCCGCTAACGTCACCAACCGCCGGCCAGAACACCGATCCCATGTCGCTTTTCGATGATCGCCGATGACGTGTTTCTATGATCGCTCACAGTCTGGACCCAACGACGGATCAAGTAGCCATCGTGGCGGTGGTGAAGCGCGAGTGCTCTCGGTTGGGCTTCGCCGTCGACGACTGATCGACGACGAACGGTCGATCCCGACGCACCCTAACGACGGCTCTCGTAGTCAGTTCTTCCGCTGCGCGTTCAGTGGCTTGTCGGGGTCGTAGCCCATCTTGATGTACTCCTCACGTTGCAATAACCGCTTGTACAAGCTCACCGGTCGAGCACAGATCGGCCATTCTGGGCGCACCACTCCCGAGGTGGTCCCGGCCACCGAGCCGGGACCTCCTCGCGCTTGCGAGCCGCTTCTCCTTGCTCTCGATTGGATAGAGCGAGATCGGCTACGGGTTAGCCGCCAGTGACGACGGCGACGATCCCAGTGCGGCCGTTGCAGGTGACGCCAGGCTTGTTCTCCGCCTTCGCCGCAGCAAACTCCGCTGGCGTCAGCAAACTCTTGGCGATCCGCTGCGTATGACCCCAGTTCTGCACCTTGCCCACCGACAGCGGGTCGATGACCGGCTGACCGGTGATCGGATCGAGCACAGGAAGATCGGTGATCGGGTCGCGCAAGATGTCCCCGCCAGGAACGTCGTTCAGCCCCGAGAAGGCGCAGATCGACTGAGCATGCCCGAAGTCACTGATCGGCGTCGGCTTCGGTCTCGGCCCACCGGTGGTCTCACCAGCGAAGGCCGTGCCTCCGACGGTCAGCCCCGCCACGGCGATCGTGGCCACAGCAATTAGCTTCTTCATGCAACTACTCCTTTGGTCCCCGCCCGCCCGATTGCGCGGCGGACCGTAAACCGTAATACAGACACACGGACCCTCAGAACAGAACAAACGGACGAAGCCACACGGAGAGCCCGAAATGGCTCGCCGTGTCATCACCGCTTCCACGGAGGAACGAGGCCGCGCTTCGCATACTCCTCATCTTGTAACAACCGCTTGCTGTAGTCCTGACAGCGCGTCGTGCCCGCTCGACGCGTGATGTTGTCGGGGCGGGCACGCAGATCCGGGCTATGGATCGGCTCGATTGATCAGCAGCTGACCTCGAAGCGATCGACTCGAACCTCGCCGTTCGAAACCACAAACGTCGACTTGACTGTGAACTTGAGCTTCGATCCGTCCTCAAACTTTCCGTTGGCCGTGAAGGTGCTGTGGAATTGGACGCCGTTCGGCGCCACACCCTCTCTGAATGCCTGGCGGTAGCGCCCGGAACTCGATTGTTCGGTCGGGTCATCGGGCTCGAACTCGAATGTTCCGGTCTGGTTGGCGAGCACATTGATATGGCCGTCCGCAAAGGCTGTCACGTGAAACACGTCATGGAACTCGACGGACACAGTGCCGGGCCCGCCTCCACACGGTCCAGCGAAGGGCAGAACTGCAGAGCCCTTGACCGTGTCGGTGAACACGTCCACCGGTGGACCCTTGTGGGCTGACGCTGTCGCTGGCAACGCGAGCGCTGTGAGCGCCAGCACCGCAGTGATCATGAGCTTCTTCATGTCGTTCCCCTTCTCGGTCGTGCTGGACACCCCCATTGACGTCCAGCAGTTACGACACTGACTGTGCTCAAACAGGAAGTCAACGTGCCGCCTGGCACTCGCCGCCGGGAAGGAGGGGGCGCTGCGCGCTCAGGACTTTTCGATCTTCTGCGCTGCGAGCGGCTTGTCCGGGTCGTACCCCATCCTGATGTACTCTTCGCGTTGTAACAACCGCTTGTACAGCTTGCCGGTCGGATGGCGGGGGAGTTCGTCGCGGAAGTCGATCGAACGGGGACACTTCACGTCGGCGAGCTCCGTCCGGCAGAACTGGATCAGCTCGGACGCCAGCGCCGCTGCGGCCTCGTCGTCGGCCGGCATCTCGACGGGCTGGACGACCGCCTTGACCTCTTCGCCGAAGTCGTCGTTCGGAACGCCGAACACCGCGACGTCGACCACCTTGGGATGGGTGACGAGGATGTTCTCGGCCTCCTGTGGATACACATTCACGCCACCTGAAATGATCATGTACGCCTTGCGATCGGTCAGGTAGAGGAATCTGTCGGCGTCGAGGTAGCCGACGTCACCGAGCGTGGTCCAGCCCTGTGCATGCCGCGAGGCTGCGGTCTTCTCCGGGTCGTTGTGGTACTCGAACTCGGCCTCGCTCTCGAAGTAGACCGTGCCCGACACTCCCTGGGCGACCTCGTCGCCGTCCTCGCCGACGATGTGGAGCGTCCCGACGATGGCCTGGCCGACAGTGCCTTCGTGGGCGAGCCAGCTCTCGCTGTTGCAGTAGACGAATCCGTTGCCCTCGCTGCCTGCGTAGTACTCGTGGATCACCGGCCCGAACCATTCGATCATCTGCTTCTTCACCGGCGCCGGACACGGCGCGGCTGCATGGATGACGCACTCGAGCGACGACACATCGGACGCCCGCCGGGTCTCCTCGGGGAGCTTGAGCATCCGCACGAACATCGTCGGGACGACCTGGCTGTGGGTGATGTCGTGCCGCTCGACGAGCTGCAGATACTGCTCTGCGTCGAAGTGCTCCATCGCCACGATCGTGGCGCCGATGGCGTGTACCGCCAGGCAGAAGCGCAGCGGCGCGGCGTGGTAGAAGGGCGCCGGCGACAGGTATCTCTTGGAGTCGTCCAGCCCGAACAGCAACTGCAGCAGACCCTGCACCGGGCTCGGAGAGGCGTCGAGCGGCTGGTTCGGGAACGCCCGCGTGATCCCCTTCGGCATGCCGGTCGTCCCGGACGAGTAGAGCATGTCGAGCCCGGCGACGCGCGTCTCCTCCAACGGCTCCGGGGACTGCTCCGCGACGGCGGTCTCGTAGCTCTCGTAGCCGTCGACCGTGCCGTCGAGCATCAACCGCAGTTCGACGTTCGGGGTGCTGTCGATGATCTCTGCAGCCTGGTCGGCCTTGTACTTGGATGTGATGTACGCGCGAGCACCACAGTCGTTGATGATGTACTCGAGTTCGTGGCTCGTGAGCCGCGACGAGGTGCAGGTGTACACGAGGCCGGCGTAGTGGCATCCCCACACGATCTCGAGGTATCGGTCGTGGTTCTCCATGCACATCGCGACGTGATCGCCGGGTTGCAGTCCGGCCGCTCGGAGCAGGCGGCTGAGCCGGTTGGCAGCGGCGTCGAGTTCGGCGAAGGTCTGGGTGAAGCCGGACCCGGCCATGATGATCGCCGGCTTGTCGCCGTGGGTTTCGAGGTGTGCACCGGGGAACATGCGGGGCAACGTAGCCGACACGGGCTGTGCGACGCATGGTGGCGGTACCGTTCGGCACATGGTCCGAGCACGATTCGCCGAGATCATGGAGCCGGGCCGGCCGACCGTGCCGCTCGACGAGGCTGCGCTGTTGATGTCGGCGGCGATCCAGCCGAACGTCGACCTCGACGACTGGCTCTCCGCATTGGACGAGTTGGCCGCTCGATGCCCGACGTCCACACCAGAGGGTGTGGCGCGGCATCTGTTCGACGACGAGCGCTTTGCCGGCAACCGCCGTGCGTACTACGACTGGCGCAACTCGTGTCTCGACCGGGTGATCGCTTCACGGACCGGCATCCCGATCAGCCTGTCGGTGCTGATGATCGAGGTGTCGAAGCGCCTCGGCATCGAACTCCACGGTGTGGGCATGCCGGCGCACTTCCTCGTGCGGCCTGCCGACGATTCCGACGTCTTCTTCGATCCCTTCGATGGGGGTCGCCGACTCGACCGTCAGGAGGCACGACTGCTGTTCGAGCAGGTCACCGGCGGGCAGGTGCCCTGGAACGAGCGCTCTCTCGACCCCACACCGAATCGCGACATCGTCGTCAGGATGCTCAACAATCTCAAGAGTGTCTTCGCCGGACAAGACGCAGTCCGTCTGGCGATCGTGATGGACCTGCGCAGCGCCGTCCCCGAACTCGCCGAACTCGAGTCCGCCGAGATCGCATCGACCTCCGCCATCTTCAACTGACGGTTGCATCAGGGGTCAGACCCGCGATGTAACAGACCCGTATGTGCCACGGGGTCGGCGGCTCGACAGGATCCCTGTCGCGGTCGGAAAGTACGGTGCCGGCCATGACGATGACCGACAATCGCACCGAATTGACCGCCGACGAACAGCGCGTCGGCGATCTCGTCGACGAGCTCCTGGCCGCGTTTCCACCGAAGACCACCGATCCGAAGGTGTTCCTCGGCGAGCAGTTCGACCGAGGTCTCGCCTGGGTGCACTTTCCCGAGGGCCACGGTGGCCTCGGACTGAATCCGAAGCTGCAGAAGCTGGTCAACGAGCGCGTGTACGCCGAGG
This sequence comes from Ilumatobacteraceae bacterium, assembly GCA_041745835.1. Lineage (GTDB taxonomy): Bacteria > Actinomycetota > Acidimicrobiia > Acidimicrobiales > Ilumatobacteraceae > Sva-07. Next base: position 4,434 of record JBGTIA010000037.1, read on the forward strand.
GCGCTCCCAACCCGATGTACCGCAATCCGATCGGTCACGGCATGACCGGGCCGACGGTGGTGGCGTGGGGGAGCGACGACCAGAAGCGGCGCTACCTCCGCCCACTGTTCACGGGCGAGGAGGTCTGGTGCCAGCTGTTCTCCGAGCCCGGCTCCGGGTCGGACTTCGCCGGGTTGTCGTCGACGGGTGTCAAGGACGGCGACGAGTGGATCGTCAACGGCCAGAAGGTCTGGACGACGCTCGCCCACCTCTCGAGGTGGGGCCTGCTCGTTGTGCGCACCGATCCGAATGCCGTCAAGCACGCCGGACTGACGGCGTTCGTGGTCGACATGGAGGACCCGACGGTCGAGATCCGTCCGCTGCGACAGATGACCGGCGAGGCCGAGTTCAACGAGGTCTTCTTCTCCGACACCCGCATCCCCGACGCCGAGATGCTCGGTGGCGCAGGCGATGGATGGCGCGTGTCGCTGACCACGCTGATGAACGAGCGGGTGTCGATCGGTGGCTCGATCCCGACCAAGGGGTCCGGCACGATCTCGGCTCTGGTGCAGACATGGCAGCAACTGCCCGAGGCCGCCAAGGATCCGGTGGCTCGCGACACCGTGATGAAGTTGTGGGCACGCGCCGAGGTGCTGCGTCTCACCAACATCCGGGCCAACCACAACCGCAAGATGGGTGATCCGGGGCCCGAGGGGTCGATCGGCAAGATGGCGTCGGCCGACCTGAACAAGGACATCTACGACGAGGTGATCAACCTGCTCGGCGCCGACGGATTGCTGTACGGCAGCTACGAGATGGTGCGTCCCGAGACCGCGATGGGCTCCGACACCCTGCAGAAGGCGTTCCTGCGCAGCCGCGCCAACTCGATCGAGGGCGGCACCACCGAGGTGATGAAGAACATCCTCGGCGAACGGGTGCTCGGCCTCCCCGGCGACATCCGCGTCGACCGCGACCGCCCGTGGTCCGAGGTCCCCCGCAGCTGAGTCGATCCACCATGCGCGAGTGATGAGCGAACCGCCCGAATCCCGGCTTTTCGGTCATCGCTCGGGACGGACCGGGTAGGTGTCAACGCTTGAGGCCGGCGAGGACGTCGCTGGCACCAAGGCTGCGATCGTCCATTCCGGGGCGCCCGAGCAGGCTCCCACCGAGCAGCACGCTGGCGGCCGTCTCGATCGAGGTCTGCAGATCGCGGATGTTGCGCGGTGGGGGGAAGTACTCGTCCTCCTCGGTGACGTCGACCAGTTCGACGCCACGTGCCGGCGCGAGGAAGTCGAGCACCTGGATGACCAGTTCCTCGGGCGCTGACGCTCCCGCTGTGACCCCGACCGTGCCGGCGAGATCGGACGGGAGCTCATCGACGGAGTTGATCCGGTAGACCCGCTCGCAGCCCTCCTCGCGGGCGAGCTGCTCGAGGGCCCGTGTGTTGGACGAGTTGGCCGAGCCGATCACGACGACGACGTCGCAGCGGTGCGCCAACTCCATCAGCGCCGCCTGACGGTTGGTGGTTGCGAAGCAGAGGTCGCTGCGTCCGGGCGTCCACACGTCGGGGAAGCGCTCCTTCACACGGACGGCGACGCCCTCCCAGTCGCGGTGCGACAGCGTGGTCTGCGCCAACAGCGCAACCGGCTGCTGGGAGGGCTCCAGGCGATCGACCTCCTCGACCGACTCGACCCGGTCGATCGCGTCGGGCGCGACCGCCATCGTGCCGATCGCTTCCTCGTGGCCCACGTGGCCGACGTAGACGATCCGGTAGCCCTTGCCGGCGCGCACCTTGACCTCGTGGTGCACCTTGGTGACGAGCGGACAGACCGAGTCGACCACGTACGAGCCCCGGCTTCGAGCCGCCGCGACGACCTCGGGTGCCGAGCCGTGAGCCGACAGCATGATCGGGCTGCCGACCGGCACGTCGGCGATGTCGTCGACGAACACGACGCCCTGATCGACGAACCGATCGACGACCAGCTTGTTGTGGACGATCTCGTGGTAGCAGTACACAGGGGCCGGGAACGAGCGCACCATCCAGGCGAGCGCCTTGATCGCCATCTCGACGCCGGCGCAGAATCCACGCGGCTGGGCGAGGAGAACCAGCTCGACGCGTGAGTCGCTCGCAGTAGGTGACATCTCGTCCCAGGCTACCCGTGGCGCCCGGCCGGTAGCCTGACGAGTCCATGTCCGACACCGTCCACGTCGCCCCCGACGTCCGACGCGCCACCGAGCGCGAGATCGAGCGAGCCACCCCGTCGCGTTCGCTCGCCCCGGTCGTCGTGGCGGTGACGACTGGATCTCCAGCGGCGCGAGCCGGCGTGTATGCCGGTGACGAGATCATGCGGATCAATGGCGAGGTGCCGCGCGACATCATCGAGTGGCA
>JBGTIA010000038.1:0-1582 GCA_041745835.1 Ilumatobacteraceae bacterium
GGCCTCGGCGGCCATAACCGCGAGCAGCTCGTCGTGCGGGTAGCGGACGTAGACGCCACGGTCGGCGGGTTGCCCGTCCGGGATCCACCACAGCCGGTGGACGGCCATGACGTGATCGATCCGCAGCAGGTCGCAGTAGCGGGCGGCCCGCGCCACCATCTGGCGCCACAGCTCGTAGCCGCTCTGGCGCATGCTCGCGGGCAGTTGTGGTGAGAAGCCCCAGTTCTGACCTTCGGTGAAGAACGTGTCGGGGGGAGCACCGACCGACATCGACGTGGCGAAGAGCTGGGGGTGCGCCCAGGTCTCCCACCCCTCGGGGTGTGATCCGATCGGCAGGTCGAGCGAGAGCGAAGCAGACCCGTTCCGGCCGATGTCGCGCAACTGGTGATCGGCGAGATACTGCGCGAGCACATGGGATCGCTCGACGATCAGGTCGCCGCCCGATTCGCGCGACGCCATGAAACGGGCGAACGAGCCGACGTCGGGGAACGCCGCTCGGAACCGATCGAGTTCGGCGACGAGCGACCCGTCGGCGTCGAGCGCCGCTCGGAGCAGCTGGGTGCGGCGCCGTCCGGCCAGCGTGCGCCAGTCCACCTCGCCACCCGACGTGGGCGTCGGAGCGTCGGGCAGACCCTCGTCGGACAGGTACACCTCGTTCCAGTGCAGCCGACTGATCGGCGAGTAGGGGCTCGGATCGAAGGGCTCGTCGAGGAAGGCCGCGTACAGCGGCAGGGTGGCGATCATGTCGACGCCGAGTTCGGGCGCCTGTCGTGCGAGGCGACCGAGGTGTCCGAACGACGGCAACGGGTCGTCGTGCTCCCAGAGCGCATACGTCGGCACGAACAGGCAGGTGGAGCGTTCCGCGGGATCGAAGCCCGGCATCGTCGGCGGGGCGACGACGACCACGGATTCGGTGATGCGGCCGTCGGCCTCGACGCGCAACGGATGACATCCGATCGGAAGGTCGTGCGGCAGGTCCAACCGGTCCGTTCCGATCGTCAGCTCGACGCTTGCGCCGTCGACCAGCAGTTCGGCGTCGGTCGGCTGGGCGGAGACCATCACCGGGCGCGACGGATCGAGGTGGATCGGTTCGACGACGCCGGCCGGATGCCGCTGCCGGTCATCGTCGAGGATCTCGACGACCCGCTCGACGACGATCTCGTCGGCGTCGTGGACCACCTGGTCGACGTCTTCGTAGGTGACCTCGACGCCGAGCTCGATCGCACGCCGACGGAGCGCGTCGCCGATCATCGTGCGCCCTTCGACCGACGTGGTGAACCCTTCGATGCAGCGCCGTCGAGCATCTCGGCAACGGCGTGGAGCGGCCACGAGACCCAGTCCGGACGGTTCGCCAGTTCGTAGCGCACCTCGTAGAGGCTCTTGGTGACCATGTACACCTCGAGCAGGAGCCGCATCTCGTCCGGGTCGTCGGGCACGAGGCCCGACCCGTCGACGGACTCGGCGTACGCGTGGAGCAGTCGCTGCTGCATCTCTCGTGTCCAGGCAGCGCGCCAGGCCTCGACGGTCGCCCGGTCGGCGTCGCCGACACGGCCGCGCTCCACCGCCGTGTCGACGGCGACGC
>JBGTIA010000039.1:0-1790 GCA_041745835.1 Ilumatobacteraceae bacterium
GCCTCGCACCGCGCGTCGTCACCGGGCAGTTCGACCCCACGCATCACCGCGCGATCTGGCCGTCGACGGGCAACTACGCCCGCGGCGGCATCGCCATCAGCCGGATCATGGCCAGCCGCGGCGTCGCCATCCTCCCCGAGGGCATGAGCCAGGAACGCTTCGACTGGCTCGACGAGTGGTGCGCCAACCCGGCCGACGACGTGATCCGCACCCACGGCACCGAGTCGAACGTCAAGGAGATCTACGACGCCTGCAACGAACTCGCGCTTGACCCGGGCAACTTCGTGCTGAACCAGTTCTCCGAGTTCGGCAACCACCTCGGCCACTACCGCGTCACCGGTCGAGCCTTCGGCCACGTCTTCGAGACTGTCCGCGAGCAGTACGCGAAGCAGGGTCGCGACCTCAGCCTCGCTGCGTTCACCTCCGCCACCGGATCGGCCGGCACCATCGCCGCCGGCGACCGGCTGAAGGAGGAGTACGGCACGAAGATCGTCGCCGTCGAAGCCCTCGAATGTCCGACGATGCTCGAGAACGGGTTCGGCGAGCACAACATCCAGGGCATCGGCGACAAGCACATCCCGCTGATCCACAACGTCACCAACACCGACGTCGTCGTGGCGATCTCCGACAAGTCGACCGACGAACTCGACGCCCTCTTCAACACCGAGGTCGGCCGCCAGTACCTCGTGCAGACCAAGGGCGTGCCCGCCGACATCGTCGAGTCGCTGGAGCATTTCGGGTTCTCGGCGATCTGCAATGTGCTCGCCGCGATCAAGACCGCCAAGCTCCTCGATCTCGGCCCCGACGACGCCGTGATCACTGTCGCCACCGACGGCGCTGCGCTGTATCCGAGCGAGCGGGCCAAGCTGCTCGCCACCCGTTACGGCAACGAGTTCACGGTCAATGACGCCGCCGAGGTATTCGGCGAGCACCTCGGATCGGTCGACACCGACCACATGATCGACTGCACCGAAGCCGACCGCCGGCGCATCTTCAACCTCGGCTACTACACCTGGGTCGAACAGCAGGGCACCCCGTTCGAACTGTTCGAGGCCCGTCGCGACCAGTCGTTCTGGAAGGGCCTGCGCCGCTACGTCGACGTGTGGGACGACATGATCGACGACTTCAACGCCCGCGTCGCCGTCGGCTGAGATGAGCTCGTCGATGCGGGTCGAGGGCTGGCGCTGCGCCGTGTGCGCGGCAACCGTCGACATCGCAACGCCGTTCCCGTGGCGCTGCCCCAACTCGACCCCGCACGACCGCCGCCACCTCCTGCAGATCGTCGAAAGCGACGACCCTGGTCCTCCCGGACCCGACCCCAAAGGACCGGAAGACGGACCGATCGTCGATGACGCCAACCCGTACCTTCGCTACGACCACGAGTTCGCCTGGGCCGCCTTCGCCGATGCCAACGGCATGGACTGCGACGCCCGCCGCCGGCTCGTCGAAGATCTGGATGCCGCCGTCGCCGACGTCGCGGGCACGGGATTCCGACCGACGCCGTTCGGGCGGTCCGACGCGCTGTCCGACGCACTCGGCTTCACCGACGGCGGTGGCGTCTGGGTGAAGGATGAGACCGGGGGAGTGGGCGGCAGCCAGAAGGCCCGCCATCTGTTCACGATCCTGCTGCACCTGCGCGCCGCCGAGGAACTCGGTCACCTCACGACGCGTCCGCCACTCGCCATCGCATCGTGCGGCAACGCAGCGCTCGCGGCGGCGACACTCGCGAAGGCCGCCGACTGGCCGATCGACGTGTTCGTGCCGACGTGGATGACCGACGGATTCGGCCA
>JBGTIA010000040.1:0-9469 GCA_041745835.1 Ilumatobacteraceae bacterium
TCGAGTCCGCGCCGCAACAGGTCGTTGATCGTCGGCTCCGACGCACCGGCGATTGTTCGCACCCATGCGGCCAGCTGCTCCATGCCCACGTGATGAACGGGTCGCCCGTTGGGAAACGTGAGCAGTCGTGACAGTCCGGCGATGCACATGAATGCACCGAGCAACCCCTCGCCGTGCTCGGCCCAATAGTCGGCGTTCGTCACACCGCCCTTCGGGATGGCCTGCGCGAGCGCCCGTCCTGTCCGCAACGCACCCGACGATGTCGTCGTCGCTTCGAGCGGCGACCACCGAGCCGTCGGCAGACCGGTCGCGCCGCCTGGATCGAACACGGCGATATTGCCCTTCTTGGCCCGAGCGGCGACCGTCGTGTCGTACAGATCGCGTTTCACGGACACGGCGACGACCGGCCCGTCCCACGTGGCGATCGCCGATGTCGCGAGCGCGGTCTTGCCTGATCCGGTCGGTCCGACCAGAGCGACTGATCCACGGTCGCCCTGTCGGCGAGCGTCCCGTCCAACGAGCGGGTGCCGCTGGCGGTCTTCCGTCGCCAGGAGCGTGTCACGACCGGCCATACGACCGAGCAGCATTCGGCCCGTCGGAGGCACGACCGAGGTCACGACGAGCGGCGCAACATCTCGTGGTCGCGCCTCGCGCGCGTCGGTCTCTTGTCCGAACCGCATACGAGTCGTGCGGCGCGGCACGGTTCGACGCCACGCAAGAACACCACCGGCAACACCACCTGCGGCAAGCACGAGGACGATCAGTGTGCAGAGCCAGTAGACAAGCGCAGCCGGAAGCCCGGCGGCGTCGTCGCCCCACGAAGCAGCGGGCGACCGTCCGCGGGCCAATCGAGTTGCGACGACGAGCCACTCCCCCATACCTCCGCCGACGGTGCCACCGGAGAACAGGGCGGCCAACTTCGCGCCGAGCCCCGTCACAACCCCGACGCCGACGGTCGCACCGCCGACGGCGAGGAGCGCGTACTCGCCGCCGAACGTCGGCTCGACCCGGTCGTTGGCGGCCATGACGCGTGGGTCAGAACTCGAGTGATTCGACGGGTGACGAGCCGGCCACCTCACACGGTGACGCCAGTTGCATTAGGCGAAGCTCGTCGACCGTCGGACGTGCCGACTCGACGGCGCGCATTGGATGGTCGAACGGTCCGACCACGACGATCGCGTACGGCGTGATCCGCTGGACCCATCCCCACCACCGAGACATCGTGACGACCTCGCCTCGGTGGTCGAGCGTGCACGCCCCGAACTCGACGACGTCGCCGCGCATCACGGCGTGGGGTACCCACCAGCCTCGATCGGCTTGGTCCCAGACGAGTGCCTTCCATCCATCGGCCTGATCCGAATCGCGCCACAGCGTGGCCACCCATCGCCAGACACTCTGCGAATGGCGGTCGGGTGCAGCCGTCGGCGGCGTCTCAATCAAGCATCCGCCGGCATGCAGGAGCACGAACTCGGTTGCGTCCATCACGCACTCGCCTGACTGACGTCGGCAGCTTCGTCGTCGTCGATCGGCTTGTCGAGGAAGGTGACCTGCGTTGCCTTGCAGTACCACCGTTCGGCGCGTTCACCGGCTCTGGTCAAGTACTGGTCGTGCTGCAAGTTGCCGGAGACTGCAACGCTGCGACCGGCAGCGAGATGTTGAGCGCACAGGCCGGCGAGATGGCCCCAGGCGACGACGGTGATCCACAGTCGTGGACGGCCGTGGACGGCGAGTCGGAACTCGCAGACCACTCCTTTGGTGGTGTCGCGTCGAACCGGTTCGTCGCCGATGCGACCGGTGAGTGTGAGAACGTTCATGCTTCCTCCTCGAACGAACAGCGGGTGTCGTGAGGAGGTCGCTTGCGGTGCGGCCCCGAACCGTTGGAAACGATTGTACCGAGGGGGTGTGTCATCGCGTCTCCTTCACATCTCGATGTCGGCGCACCGATCGACGACGGTTGTAGTGATGGGTTCTGTGAGTTGGGCGCTGAGGTTGCGCGCCCAGTCCGGGTCGCTGATCGCCCAGGCGTTGAGGTCCAGGCCGTCAGGCATCTCGACCGCGATCGGCGTGATGTCGTGCTCGGCGAGCAACGGGCGAAGCGTCTCCGCGACACGTCGACCCGCCGGGTCGGGGTCGCACACGAGCGCGATGCCGACGCCGAGGTTGGCCGCGTAGTTGGCGAGCCGCGCGGCCACCGCCTCGTCGGGCGTGTGCGCCCCCAACAGACCAACTGCCTGGAAGCCGACCTGCGCGGCGATGAGCGCGTCGGGCATCCCCTCGCAGACGAGGAGTGGTGCCTCTCGAGGTTGAGCGGACGACACGGCGTAGCCGAGGCGAGGGTGCGGCGCGAGTGCCGCAGAGGGGTTGTCGTACTTGCGGCCCGCTGCGCCGGGGTCGAGGTACCGGGCCTGCACGTAGGTGAGATTGCCGGCGGGGTCGAACACCGGGAACGTCGCAGCAACGGCGGTTCCGTAGGGCAGACCGCGACCGCGTCTCATCGTCGAGCGCCCTGGATCAGCGCCGATCAGGTTTGCGCGAATCGTGTCGTCGCTGATCCCGCGGTCGTGGAGCCAGGTCCTCACCTCGCGGCCGCCTGTCTTGTCGATGATCCGAGCGCAGGCGTGGACGTAGCGTTCGACCAGCGGATCCATCACGAGCGCTGCTTCGGGCCGGGCTGGCATGAGCTTCGGCGTGATCGGAGGCAGCGGTCTATCCGGAACCATGCCGGCCTTCTGGGCGAGCCAGTCGACGGCGTCGGACCGGTCCCGGTTCGTGACCGCCATCACGAGATCCACCGCATCTCCACGGTGATCTCCTGACCAGCACCGCCATCGTTCGTGTCCGCGGGCGTCTCGATGCATCGTGACCGACGCTCGGTGGTCGTCGTGGTCGGGCATCGGACAGTGCCACCGGCGACCAGGTCCGACACGAGTCGATGGTGTTCCGAGTTCGTCGAGCAGCATCGACAGGTCGGTCCGATCGAGCACGTCGGCGATGTTCCATCGGGCGCGGACCTCATGCGGCGCTGCCATGTCCTGCTGCCGTGTCGCCTCGAGACTTCATTCCCTGGTCGGTGTCGTACAAGCGTCGTTCGTTTGCTGTGAGGATCGTCTGGACGACTGCCGAACGAGCGCCGACACGCCAGATCGCCCGGCCCGGTACGAGCTGTCCGAGCCACACCCGTTCGCGTTCGGTCAGATCGAACAACGCCGTCGCGTCTGCGAGCTGTTCGGGTGGCTGGCGCAGCAGCACTCGGGTCTGGATGTCCGAGAGCAGTCCGGCAGCGATCTTCGAGGCAGCAGTTCCGTCGTCGGACTGGGCGGTGAGATCCTCCGGCCGATGACACACGAGCACCGTCGCGACGCCATGCGCCCGCGAGAGCTTGAGTGACGATTGGAAGTAGCCCGCGCCGTGGCGAACTGCGGTCCAGGCCTCGTCGATCACCTGCACGGACCGCCGATCCGGCCGTCCTCGCAACGCACCGGTCAACCAGTGCGTCGCGGCGGCGATCACCAAAGGAAGCGCCTCGGTGTTGCCGTACACCGCCGACAGGTCCAACACCACGCCGGGTCCCCGATCCCAGTCGATGTCGACCGTCGTCTCCCCATCGAACATTCCGCGCAACGTGCGAGAGCACAACTTGTCGAGCGCGAAGGCCACCGGAGCCGTCGCTCGGGCCAACTCGAGCGGTGAATGTCGCGACATCCGGACGAGCTCGTCCGGAGGATCACTCACCTCGCTGCACAGATCCCGCAACGTGAAGCTCAACGTCTCGCGACAACGCCGCTCGATCGCCCAACCGAGCACAGCGTCCTCGACCGGTGTGAGCTCACGCCCGAGCACGCCACCCACCAGTTGTGACGCAAGATTCTGGCGCGCCACCACGCTCCCGTCGAGGTCCCCGGCGCCAGGTTCCATCGGATTGATCCGATCGCGTCCGCCCGGGTACGGCTTGATCACCGTCAGACCGAGATCGTCGGCGACGGGGCCGTACTCCCCCTTGGGATCGACGATCGCCAGATAGCGGTCCGGCCCGTACACCGCCTTGAGGCGCCGGACCAAGGCCTTGACCGTTGCGGACTTCCCGAACCCGACCGACCCCATGACGATCATGTTCGGATTGGTCAGATAGCCCTGCGCGTAGAACTCGAACGGGTCGAAGAAGAAGCCGGACATGCCGCCGGTGACGTTTGCTCCGATGAACACGCCTCGGTCTCCGAAGCCGGTATCGGCATGGAACGGGTACACCGACGACAGATGCGCCATCGTTGAACGCTGCCACTCCAGTGGCACACCCGGAGGCAGCCACGACGACGTTCCGGGCCGTCGATTGCTGGTTACCCCCGACTGCATCGATAGCCGGGAGGCTCCCTCGTTGGTTCCAACGGCGGAGCCTCGGGTTGCATCTGCCATGTCCCTCAACGGGTCCGAACCGGCAGTTCCCTGGAAATCTGATCGGGGACACCAGCCGACGTCTCCGACCAGACCCGAGTCAATGAGCTTTCAAGTGCGAGGGTTCACGCGTGTTCCCAACCGTCGGCGACGAATGCATCGGTACTTCGGACTGAGGCTTGTGATCACTCGGGCTAGATTCCGAGGGCATTGTCAGAGTCTTCGACTTGGATCGAACGAGCAAAACTTGCGAGGCCGGGCGAGGGACCGGGGAACGGTGGAGAAATGGTGATACTTCCGGTCAACTATCTAGTACCGCCCGAGATTGCTTCGAAGCTGGCGACTGGTGAACTCGTGCGGTTCGGCAGTGTGGTCCGCGACAGCAAAGAGATTGTTCTGCATCTAAAGGAGGTGCAAATTCCATCCGCCGAGGAGGGGCTCGTAGCTGCGGCCAAAGCGGTGATCTCGAAGAACCCCAAGGTGAGCGTCGGGGTTGGTTTGGCACTTGTCGCAGCAGGTAGTGCCTATGTTTGGTCGGCGAAGAAGAGAAAGAGGAACAGTGTCATCGATCCGGAGGTGCCGGCAAGCGTTTCGGCGCTCAAGGAGGCGTTGGCGAAGTATCTGGAGGCATTGCAGTCTGGAAGCCTTGACGCTGAGATCGTAAATCGGCTGGTCTCTGCCCTCGATACCGTCGGCGAGGATGCCGACAGCGGCAACCTGACCATCGAGTTGTCAACCGAGCAACTGTCGGCGCTCGTCGACCTGGTGGCCGACTACACGCGTGAGCTTGCTGATGCGAACGGAATCATGCGGATCAACTCGGGAGACTCGATCGAGTCTCCTGCGGTTCCGCCGATTGGCGAGTTGCGCCGTCGGCTCCAGTATCAGCAGCGAGTGTTCAACGAAGCGGCGTAACCATCGGGCGCTGAGCTGCACAAGGTTGGCGACATAAGTTCGCCAAGTCGGCTGCGCAGCGCATCTCCGCTCAAACGCTGAGATCGACTATTCGGAATCGACTATCGGAATCCATCGCCAAGACCGCTGCGACGATCAGGCCCGCCTCGAACGCCAGTGATCGCCCTTTGACGGCGCAGTCGCAAACTCAGGACAGGACCGATGATCGGAATTCCAAGGACGCACCACAACATCCGCGTTGCGTTGGCTTGTTTGGCGCAGGTTGGGCGAACCAGAGACTCGTGGCAAGCGCTGCTTTCCGTCAGACGGCAAACACCGATCCGGTCGAGCCATCACCACTTGCCCTGGCGGACGGACCGGCCCAGTGGCAGCGAGGCCATCCACCCCTCCGACTGACGGGCAGCCAGCGGACGCAGGTCGAGCATGGACTGTGCCGCTGCCTGTTCGACGGTGGCGGCCGCATCATCGAGGAGGTCGAGGTTCGGGGCAGTGACGGTCACTAGTCCGACGTGTCGAAACAGCGGGTGACCTTCGGCGAGTTCGTGTTCACGGGATTCGACGTCGTCGTGACGGCGGCGCTCTCTTGCCGTGAGTCGAAAGCCGTGACGTTCCTTCTGCTGCTGGTCAGCCTCGATCGACGTCAGCTGACGGTTCGCGTCCTGCGCTGCGGCGGTCAGCGCCACCGGTTCCATCACGATCGTGACAGTTCGGGTCACGCCGTCAACGGTGAGGAGCGGACCCATCCAGTCGGCCCGCACCGGCAGCATCGGCCACGACGCAACGAAGTACGAGCGATGGGCGCACCCGTCGACTCGGACGTGGAGCCAGTCCGGCTCGACAGCCATCGGTCCCCACTGATGGGCGTGACGCCGTGACGCCACCGCCAGCGACGACTCCGACGGGAGGTGAACCAACGCCCGAGTGGGATCCGAGCGGGCACGAACCGCCTGTGTGATCTCCGCTGGAGACAACAGGCCCGGCACCGAGATCCCGGCGGTCTCGAGGCGCGCTGCGAGTTGGCGGACCTCGTCGATCAGGCCGTCGAGAGCCACCTGCTCGACACCGACGCCTCGGCGCGCTCGAACTCGACGAAGGTCGGCAGTGACCGTCAGCAGCACCTCGTGCGCAATCGTGAACGGCGACTGCTCGACCAGCAGTTGCTCGTAGTCGTCGCCAGCAGTTGTTTCGGCGCTGCCGTTGCGCGCTGACTCGAGGAACCTTCGGTGCCCATCCATACCGACCGGGTGCGTCCACTCCTGCCAGGTCAGACGTGAGACGAGACATCGAGCTCGCGCCAGAGGAGCGAGCGCGTTTCCCCAGACGCCAACGAGCGCGTCCTGCTCGGACAGCGAGGCCACCGGGAACCCGCTACCCCGAACCGCAAGGACAAGTGACAACGTGCCGGCTCGACGATCGGCGACCACGCCGATCGATCGCTCCTGCGCGAGGAAGGTGTCGGCCACCTCGAAGAGTTGAAGACCGGACATCGCTGCGGGGAGGTCATCGATCGACTCTCCGTTCGAACCCGTCAGGGAACTCCTCGTCCATGTCGAGCGCTTGCGCCAGCGAGCCCAGGTCATGACGACGCCCGGCACGGCGGCTTCGAACAGTGGTGCGCGATGCCAGCGACCGAACGACACGATGCAGCCCGCAAGTGGGCCGAGCAGACCGATGAGCGGGAGCTGCACCATCAGCATCACAGTCAGGAACAGCACACCGATCACGATCGGAAGTGCCTGGCGAAGCGACATCCCGAGCAGTACGCCAGCTCGACCTCCCGAACTGAACCGGTAGTGACGAGCGGGACTCTGACTCACGGCTGTTCCTCCATCTCTCGTTCACGCTGACGTGATGGAACCGTCGGCGTGGGCGCTCGTCGAGGCGACGTGGTGTCGGGCGGAATCGGCGGTCGATGCAACGCCGCAGTCGCGGGGCCATGACCCGCCGTCATCGCTCCCGCACCTCCAGACGTCATCGACGAGGCGCCGCCACCAACCGCTCCCCCGCCGACGGCTCCCCCACCCAGCGACCCACCTTGGGACACAGCGCGCGTGGCAGCGGAGCCGGCAGCGCTGGCGCCGAGAGACTTCGCCATCAACCCGGCTTGAACGGCGGTCATGCCGGTGCGTCCCCAGCCGCTCACGATGCCCGACGACACCGACGCCTGCTCAACCGACGGCAGCAGTCGGTAGACGACCCATGGCGAGAGCCCACCGATCGCGAAGCATGCAAATCCGGTTACGAGCGTGCCGAGCGCAGCGGCTCCGTCGACCGCTGCTCCGTCGAGCCCTGGCGTCCCGGCGCTGGACATCAGCTTGGTGCCGACCACGAGACTGATCGTGATCGCCGGCTTGGCAAGCACGAGCGCCACGGTGACGTGGACCAGACGGCGACCAGAACCGCGCATCACCGGCGACACCGCCGACGCCCACACGATCGGAGCGAACGCTGCGACGAGGTAGAGCAGCGCCGATCGCATGAACAACACGACCGAGATCACCAGCAGACCGATCATTCCGAACAACATGGCCAACGGCCCGAGGAAGGTGCCGGCGAGCCCGCCGGCAGATCCGATCGTCAGGGCGACGGTGTCCATGACCCGCTGGGTGTCGTCTCGACCCGCCTGCCACGCGACGTCGGAGATCACGTCGGCACCCCGAATGAGGATGTCCATGACGAAGACCGTCACGACGGTTGCGACGATCGCCTTGGGGCCCTCCTTCAGCGCGTCCACGATCAGTTCGGGTCTTCCACCGAACCCCGCCTGGATCGCCGTGGTGAGCATCATCGCCACGACGATCGCCAACGAAATTCCGGCGATCGTCGCTACGAGGCCGTCCTGGAACCAGCTCGCCGTCAGGTTCGGGGTGGTAGCCGAGTCGAGCACTCCCCACACCCACTCCATCAGCATCAACAGACCGCCGGCGAACCACGTGTAGACGCCTTGAATTACCTTGTCCCACGCCCACCCGGCGACATCTCCAACGACATCGCCGAACAGGTCGAGCGGGTTCGGGAACGGCCACATCAGTTCAGACCACTTCGCACGGCACCCCAGGCGAGGGCGTCGGCGACATCACCGGCAGAGGAGATCGGCGCCTCCGGGGCCAGAGCCGGGGTCGGACCGAGGGTCGAGTCCCAGCCATCGACCAGCCACTCCCCCTCGACGAGGTCGAGATCGACGCCCACCGTTCGCCACACCTGCCGCGCTCCGCCCGACCGCTCCACGGCGACCGACACCACCGACCACACCTCGACGCGGGCTCGGTCGCCAACTCGTTCGACCAGCCGAGCGGTCACCGGCACCTCGACGGCCCGGAGATCTGCCGGGCCGAGACCAGCGACGCCGAACTCGAGTTGCAACTCCGACAACTGCGCCGCCGTTGTGTCCGCCAGAGCCGGTCCGAACTCGGGCGTGGTGAACGACTCGATCAGCTCCCGGCGACTGATGGGACCCCTTCCGACCACCTCACCCGTCAGGGCCACCACGTGTCTGGCGAACGCGACTGGGTCATCCACCTTTCGCGTGGGAACTTGCTGCGCTGACTCCGACCGGCCGCGGCCGGCTGACTCTGCCTCGCCCGTCACGTCCGTATCCGCTCGATTCGACAGTCGGCCCACGACCGTCGCACCGATCGCGAGGACGACGAGAGCTGCGAACACTGCGACCAGGGCGCGCACGTCAACCGCCGGTCGCGGTGTAGAGCGTCGTAGCGATCGTCCACGACAGACCGGACAGGATCGCCGCGCCCATCCCTCCGAGCAGCCACTTGCGGCCAGCGGACGACGCCGAGTAGTTCGACCCGAAGTGCCCGACGCCGGTCGCGATTGCACCGATCAACAGGCCTGCCAGCGCAGCAGCCAACCCGGCCCACTTGAGCCACCCCAGCACCGTGGTCACCAATTCTGCGCCAGGAACGGAACCGTCGGCGGGCGGGTTGGGAACCTGTGCAAGCGCACTGCCCGCCCCGACGAACGGGGCCAAGAAGGTCAGAAATCCGACGATCACACGGCGTCGCTCCCTCAACCTGCTCCACCACCTACGGGCAGTCGACTCGTCCATCGAGATCTCCTCTCACCGAAGCGCCGCACGTTGCGAACGCAGCCAACCTCAACGGGTCGCGACGCAGCTTGGACCGGAAATCTCTTCCTGCCGGAGCGGCGA
>JBGTIA010000041.1:0-7632 GCA_041745835.1 Ilumatobacteraceae bacterium
GACGAGCCGTGGGAGGCGCTGCGTGCCGCCGCCGCCCGGAATGATCCCGAGCAGGATCTCCGGCTGTCCGAACACGGCCTTCTCGGACGCAATCCGGTAGTCGCAGGCGAGCGCAAGTTCGCACCCACCACCGAGCGCATATCCGCTCACGGCGGCGATCACGAAGCGGGGGATCGCCGCCACGGCGTCGAGGGCATCGTGGAAGGCGGCGCCGATCGTGGCGGCCTCGTCCGGACCGCCGAACTGCGAGATGTCGGCCCCAGCTGCGAACAGACGGTCGCCGCCGGTGACCACCACAGCGCCGGGCGGGTCGGCCGTGAGATCGGCCGCAGCCGCTCGGATCTCGGAGAGCAGTTCGGTCGACAGTGCGTTCACCTTGCCGTTGGCGAGTGTGAGCAGGGCGACGCCGTCGGGGCGCCGTTCGAGCGTGAGGACTTCAGCCATGCGCCCGAGTCTTGCCGACGGGCACTCGTTCTCCTGCCTCCCGCGTGCGAGGTGGATCAGACGGCCATGTCGACGGCGGTATCGACGTGGAGGGGGCGCTTCATCGACCAGGCCGAGCGGGCCAGCCAGGCACCCGTGGCAACGAGCGTCAGCATGACGGCGCCACACACCAGGTACGCCGTCGTCCGCCCGAAGCTGTCGTAGAGGGTTGCGGTCACGACGGCCATGATCCCCGCCGACAGCGCCTGGGCGGCTCCGAGCACACCTTGCGCACCGGCTTGACGCTCCTGGGGTACGACCATGCCGACGGCGACACCGCTGCTCGACACCGTGAGGCCATCGGCGATCGCGTGCACCATCGCCACCGCGAAGATCCAGGTGCCGGTCGGCAACACGCCGTACAGCGACATGAAGAGCGCCCCGAATGACAACCCGATCACTGCGATCCGAAACGGGCCGTGCACCTGTGCCAGACGGCCGCCCGGTGGTCCGAGCACGATCAGTGGCAGCGCGAAGAGCGTGATGCCCAGGTTCGCGATCCACTCGTTGGTGCCGAGGTCCTTGTGGACGACCGCCCAGAGCGCGTCGAACGAACCGATCATCACGAACAGCGCCGCGCCGAACACGACTGCGCCGGCGAAGGGTCGGATCGCAAGGAGGTCGATCGCCAGCCGCCGCTTGGGTGCCACGGTGCTCTCGGCCACCTGCACACGTGCCACGAACGGCAGCAGCACGGCCGACGCAACGGCGACGACGATGAACGGCGCCGGGATCCCGAACGGTCCCACGAGCAGCGCTGAGATCGCGGGGCCGAGCGCGAAACCGAACACGTCGGCGGCGAGGAGGCGGCCGAGGTTCTGGCCCAGGTGATTGGGATCGGCGAGGATCACGATGCGTCGAGCGGCCGGGACGGCGGCACCGATCCCGATCCCGGAGATGGCCCGTCCGATGAGGATCGGGGTGAGCGTGGTGCTGAACCCCATGAGCAGCAGCCCGAAGATGTTGAGGGCCACGCCGAAGAGCACGACGCGTCGGGCGTGACCGCGATCCGCCAGCGGTGCGATCACGACCTGCGACAGGAACCCGGCGAAGAATCCGACGCCGATGACGATGCCGATCGCCGTCTCGCTGATGCCGTAATCGTCGCGGTAGTCGTCGACGATCGTGAACAGGACGCCGTAGCCGGCCGCCAGGCTGGCCATCAGGCCGCCGAACGCGAAGAACAGCGTCGTGGGCGACGGCGGTTCGCGTCGGGTGGCCGGCGCCACGTCGGGCGGTGACGTCGTCATCGATCGCAGGTTACCGAGCAGCCCTCGTCGGTCACAGCTCGGATTCAGGACAGCGATGAGCGAAAAGCCCGCATCCGGTCGGTTCGCTCATCGCCGGCGAGGTCGAGCTCGTTGCGATGAGAGAAAGGCCCGTATCCGGTCCGTTCGCTCATCGCTGGCGGATCCGTGGCGGGCGCGCGGGCCGGTCAGCCGATGGTGACGAGCCCGGTGTCGAACGGTCCTCGGAGGTGGGGGTGCGTGGGCATCGCACGTGCGGCGACGCCCCAGCGCCCTGCCCGGTCGGGCACGAACGACGCCTGGAACCGTCCGTCGTCGAGGCGCGCCATGGGCACGATCTCCAAGAGCGTCTCGTCGAACGAACCGTCGGCGTGGAGCGGACCGTGCAGCAGTTGCACGATGATGGCCTCGGGATCCAGCGTTCCGGGATCGAGGTCGGCCACGATGTCGCGTTCGACACCTGCTGCGCCACCGTCGATGCCCGAGTCGTCGTCGAGCAGTCGCACGCTGACGGAGGGCCACGCCGACTCGACGTGCTGTTTCCACGCAGCGAGGTCGCGTGCCGGCCTGCCCGCCTCGGCGGTCATCGTGATCGTTCCGAGCGCCGCGGGTTCGTAGTACTTCGTGACGTAGTCGCGCACCATTCGGCCTGCGATCACGTTCCACCCCATCGTCGCCCAGTTGGTCGTGATCTTCTCGATCCAGCCGTGCGGGAGGCCGTCGTCGTGACGGGCGTAGTACAGGGGAACGATCTCGCCCTCGATCACCTCGAATGCCGCGCTGGCCTCGCGGCGGTCGCGCCGTTCGGGGTCGGGATCGTCGTCGAACGACGCGATGTCGAATCCGTTGTCGCCGTCGGACATTTCGTCCCACCAACCGTCCCGGATCGAGCAGTTGAGCCCACCGTTGAGCGTCGCCTTCATCCCCGATGTGCCGCAGGCCTCCATCGGGCGTCGCGGCGTGTTGAGCCAGACGTCGCAGCCGTGGTACATGGTGCGGGCGATACCGATGTCGTAGTCCGGGACGAACACGAATCGGTGGCCGATCTCGGCGTCTCGGGTCAAGCGGTCGATCTCGCGGATCATTGCCTTGCCGGGCTCGTCGGCTGGATGCGCCTTGCCGGCGAACACGAACTGGACGGGCCGGTCGGCGTCGAGCAACAGCGCCCGCAGACGGTCGAGCTGACCGAGCAGCAGCGTCGAGCGCTTGTAGGTGGCGAACCGCCGGGCGAAGCCGATGGTGAGCACGTCGGGGTCGAGCAGCGAACCTCCGAGGCGGTGACGGACCATGTCGACGAGCTCGCGCCGGCCCTCGTTGCGCACGTTCCAGATCTCGCGGTGATCGAGGTGTCGCACCCGCTCCCAGTCGCTCTCGTCGGCAAGGTGCCACTCGTCGCCGATCATCTGCGACAACAGCTCGTCGACGCGGTCGCTGACCCACGACCGGGCGTGGACACCGTTGGTGACGTGCCCGATCGGGACCTCACGGGTGGGGAGATCGGGCCAGAGGTCACCGAACATCTCGCGCGACACCTCGCCGTGCAGACGCGCCACACCGTTGGAGTGCGCCGCCAGACGCAGGCCCATGATCGCCATGTTGAACTTGTGGGTCTCGGTGTCGCTCTGGCCGACGGCGATGAGCTCGTCGATCGTGACGCCGCACGTCTCGGCGAACGTCGTGAAGTACTTCTCCATCAGTGAGCGCGGAAAGCGGTCGATGCCCGCCGGCACCGGCGTGTGGGTGGTGAACAGACTGCCGGCGCGCACTGCTTCGATCGCTTCGCCGAAGCCGAGTCCTCGATCGACCCATTCTCGGATCCGCTCGAGTCCGAGGAATCCGGCGTGTCCTTCGTTGGTGTGGAACACCTGGGGGTGGATGTCGAGCGCCCGGAGTGCGCGCACGCCGCCGATCCCGAGGATGATCTCCTGTCGCAGCCGGTGCTCCTCGTCGCCGCCGTACAGCCGGTCGGTCACGGCGATCGCCTCGGGCGGATTCGACGCCACGTTGGTGTCGAGCAGGTAGAGACGGATCCCGCCGACGTCGGCGCGCCAGACCCGGACGGTGACGGGGACGTCGGCCAGATCGACGACGATCTCGACGCCGGTCGGGTGCAGACCGAGTGCGTCCGGATCGAGCCGATCGTTTCGTTCCTGCTGCCAGCCGTCGTTGTCGAGCAGCTGATGGAAGTAACCCTCGGCGTACAGCAGCCCGACGCCCACCAGCGGGATTCCCAGATCGGACGACGCCTTCAGGTGGTCGCCGGCGAGAACACCGAGGCCACCGGAGTACTGGGGCAGCGCCTCGGTGATCCCGAACTCGGGGGAGAAGTAGGCGATCGACTCAAGCGCGGAGTCGCCGTCGGCGACGCGCCGGGCGAACCAGCTCGGTCCGTCGAGGGCGTCATCGAGGCGCTGATGTGCGTTGACGAGCTGCTCGACGAACTGTTCGTCGTCGGCCAGCGCGTCCCAACACGCGGCAGACGTGCGGCGTACCAGGTCGACGGGATGCTGGCCGGTTTCGCGCCACGACCGACCATCGGTGGTCCCGTCGAGCCGGTCGAACAGGCGAGCCAACTGCCGGTCCCAGGCCCAGTGCAGATTGGCGGCCAACGTCTCGATCGCACGTAGCGATTCGGGAACGTTGCTGACGACGGTGAATTGACGAACAGGGCGCATCGCTCGGTGACGATACCGACTCCGCGAGACGGACTCGACCGGCTCGACGAAGGTTCGTCAGCCCGCGACGAGCACCTCGTTGTACACGTCCGCGGTCGTCCGGGCGATCGCCGCCCACGCGTACTTGTGTTCCACGAGATCGCGGGCGTTCGCGACCAGGATGGTGGCGAGATCGTGGTTGGTGAGCACCTGCTCCATCGCGTCGGCGAGGTCGTCGGGGTTGCCGGGCTCGAAGGTGACACCTGCGTTGGTGCCGGTGACCAACTCGGCGAGGCCTCCGGTTCGCGCCACGATCAGTGGCGCTCCGGCTGCCAGCGCCTCCAGGGCGACGATGCCGAACGGTTCGTAGAGCGATGGGATCACCACGCAGCCGGCTCGGTGCACGAGGTGGCGCAGCTCGGCGTCGGTCAGGAAGCCGGGGAGCTCGACGATGTCGCTGACCCCCTCGACATCGACCTGGGTCTGCAGCTCGGGGAGATAGCTGCCACGACCGGCGATCACGCTGGTGACCTCCGGGACGCGGCCGCGCAGTTCGTGCATCGCCCGTGCGAGGACCTGGAAGCCCTTCTCGTACTGCACGCGCCCCCACGACACGACCAGTGGAGGGCGCGGTCCGGTCGGCACTCTCGGGGTGTTGGTCGGGCGCCACTGCTCGGGGTCGATCCCGTTCGGGATGTGAACGACGTGTTCCTCGGCCAGCTCGAAGCCGGTGATCAGTTGTTCGACGATGAACCGTGTGGGAGAGATCAGCCGATCCGCCTGGAATGCCAGCCACCATTCGATCGAGTTGATGTCGGTCGGGTGCCCGAGCGGCAGTTGGCCGCCGTGGCGCACCCGTTCGGTGCCGTGCATCGTGAGCACGAAGGGAACGTCGTACCGGTGGGCGAGCGAGTCCGCAGCCCACCCGAGTTGCCAGTCGTGGCCGTGGACGATGTCGGGCCGCCACCCGTCCAACTCGCCCTGCAACTCGTCGGCGAACCGACTCCCGAGCTTGGTGATGGCGTGGTTCGCCGACGCGATCCGGGTGACCGCCTCGGATGGTGGCAGCCACGGGAGGTCGACGAGCGTTCGCAACACCCGGACCTGGTCGGGCGGTCGTGCCTCGAGTTCGGCCGGCCGGTCGGCGACGGTGAGCACGACGACGTCGTGGCCCGCCTGCGCCAACGCCGTGGCGAGACCGGCGACGTGTGCAGCGATACCTCCGGTGGAACGCGGCGGGAACTCCCACGACAGCATCAACACGCGCACGGTCGCGCACCCTAGTCATCGTTGCAGTCACGCAGAGGTTCACGGCCGACGTACCCTTGGGGCCGATGGCCACTGTCGCCCGCCCGATCGGTGAGCTCGACCTGCACCTCTTCGGCGAAGGGACCCATCGTCGACTGTGGGAGCTGCTCGGTCCGCAGCCGATGCGCGTCGATTCCAACGGGTCGGCATCGGGTGTCCGCTTCGCCGTGTGGGCACCGAACGCAATGTCCGTGGGTGTGGTCGGCGACTGGAACAGCTGGTCTGCGCAGCCGCTCGGTCGCATCGAGACCGACGGGCCGACCGGCATCTGGTCGGTGGTCGCGCCGGACGCTCGCAGCGGTCACCGGTACAAGTTCGAGATCGTCACCGGCGATGGGCTGGTGTTGCGCAAGGCCGACCCGATGGCCCGCCGCACCGAATTGCCACCGAGCGACGCCAGTGTGGTCCCGCTCGTCAGCGAGCACGCGTGGGGCGACCACGAGTGGATGGCCGGTCGCAGCGGTGTGATGGCCTCGACGTCGCCGCTGCGCATCTACGAGGTGCATGCCGGGTCGTGGCGTCGCGGCGTCGACACGTGGGAGCGACTTGCGATCGAACTTGCCGACCACGTCGCATCGCTCGGCTTCACGCACGTGGAGCTGATGCCGATCGCCGAACATCCCTTCGGCGGCTCCTGGGGCTACCAGGTGTCGGGCTACTTCGCGCCCACCGCGCGATTCGGCGAGCCGGCCGAACTCCGTCGGTTCGTCGACACGCTCCACCAGCGCGGGATCGGTGTGCTCGTCGATTGGGTTCCGGCGCACTTCCCGCGTGACGAGTGGAGTCTCGGGCGCTTCGACGGCACGGCGCTGTACGAGCACGCTGACCCCCAACGGGGCGAGCACCCCGACTGGGGCACCTACGTGTTCGACTACGGGCGCAACGAGGTTCGCAACTTCCTGGTCGCCAACGCGTTGTACTGGCTCGACGAGTTCCACGTCGACGGTCTGCGCGTCGACGCCGTTGCCTCGATGCTCCATCGGGACTACTCGCGTCAGCCCCACGAGTGGAGCTCCAACGAGTACGGCGGGCGTGAGAACCTCGAGGCGGTTGCATTCGTTCGAGAGCTGACGTCGGTTGTCGGTGAGGAGTTCCCGGATGCGCTGGTGATCGCCGAGGAGTCGACGTCATGGCCGGGCGTCACGCAGTCGGTCGAGCACGGTGGGCTCGGCTTCAGTCACAAGTGGAACCTCGGGTGGATGCACGACACGCTCGACTATCTTGCGCTCGACCCGGCGCACCGGCGCGACCAGCACGACGAGATGACCTTCGCCATGGTCTACGCCAACGACGAGCGCTTCGTCCTGCCGCTCAGCCACGACGAAGTGGTCCACGGCAAGGGCAGTCTGCTGTCGAAGATGGTCGGCGACGACCGGCAGCGCTTCGCTGCGGTGCGGGCGCTGTTCGCCTGGCAGTGGGCGCTCCCGGGTGCGCCGCTGGTCTTCATGGGATCCGAACTGGCTCCCCGGCAGGAATGGGCCGACGAGGCCGAGCTGCCATGGCACCTCCTGGACGATCCAGCGCATCGTGGCGTGCACGGCCTGATCGTCCACCTCAACGCGGTGGCCGAGGCATGGCCCGCGTTGTGGCGACGTGATCTCGATCCCGGCGGGTTCCAATGGCTCGATGCCGACGACGTGGAGCACAACACGTTCGCCTTCGTGCGCTGGGACGTCGACGGTGTCGCTGCGGTGGTCTGTGTCGCCAACTTCGCACCCGCTCCTCGGCGGGGCTACCGGGTGGGGTTGCCCTGGGGTGGGGCGTGGGAGGTCGTGCTCGACACCGACGCAGCGTCCTGGAGCGGAGGAGTACGTCGCGGCGCCGACGTGACGGTGGCGGCGTCGGACGAGCCGTGGCAGGGCTGTTCATCGTCGGCAGTGCTCGACATCGGCGCGATGTCGATGGTGTGGCTCGCCGCGCGCTCACCGCGCTGAGCGGAC
>JBGTIA010000042.1:0-1910 GCA_041745835.1 Ilumatobacteraceae bacterium
ACCGCTCTCCGTCCGAGACGATCGGCGACCAGCCCGATCACCGGTGCCATGACGATGCCGGGAAGCGCCACCGCGGAGATGACGAGGCCGGCGGCACCGTCGCCGACGTCGAAGTCGTCGAGGAGGTCGGGCACGACGGGAGCGATCAGGCTGTTCCCCATGATCCCGGTGGCCGTGACCGCGAAGATCATCGCGATCGGCGGTCGCGGCCGGGTCAGGCTCGAGGGCACGGCGGCACGCTAACGGGCCGGTCGCGGGCGTGAACCGGTGTCCGCCGGGTTTGGGAAGGGATTCACGAGGGCTGGTAGCGTCGCATCGCGATGTCGCTGTTCCTCCGCGATTACCTCACCGTCGTCTGGTTCGGCATCGCCGCCGTCCTGCTGGCCGGACTCCTGCTCGGCATTGCCGCAGCCGTCCGGCCGTCGCGCCCGAGCTATGACAAGCAGATCGCCTACGAGTCCGGTGTCGATCCCGTCGGGATGGGCTGGTCGCAGAGCCAGATCCGCTACTACGTCTTCGCACTGCTGTTCGTCATCTTCGACGTCGAGGCCGTGTTCATCTTCCCGTGGGCCGCGAACGTCGAACGCTACGGCACGTTCGGGCTCGTCGTGATGATCGCATTCATCGTGCTCCTGCTCGACGGCCTGGTCTACGCCTGGAAACGAGGGCTCCTGCGATGGGTCTAGTCGAACGCGGCCGCATGCCGGCCCCCCTCACCAAGCTGTTCAACATGGGTCGCTCCTACTCGATGTGGGTGTATCAGTGGGGCCTCGCGTGCTGCGCCATCGAGATGGGTGCAGCCTTCGCGTCGCCGCGGTACGACGTCATGCGCCTCGGCGTGATCCCGCTCCCGGCGAGCCCCCGCCAGGCCGACCTCGTCGTCATCTCGGGCACCGTCACCGACAAGATGGCCCCGGCGATCAAGCGACTCTACGAACAGATGCCCGAACCGAAGTACGTCATCTCGATGGGCTCGTGCGCCAACTGCGGCGGTCCGTACTGGGACAGCTACTCGGTGACGAAGGGCGTCGACCAGATCATCCCTGTCGACATCTACGTCCCCGGATGTCCGCCTCGTCCCGAGGCGCTCCTCGAAGGCGTCGTGTTGCTCCAGCAGCGGATCAAGAACGAGGACATGGCCGCCAAGTGGCGCGGCGAGGAGTTCACCCCCCTCGTGTCGCCGAAGGCGAAGGCGCGAGCCGACAAGGCAGCAGCGGCGGCCGCCGAGCGCGACGCCGCACGCGACGCCGAACCGATCGTGGTCGGTGGTGGTCCCATTGAGTGACGAAACCCCCGACACGGGCGAGGGTGCCGTTGCTGCGCTGCCAGGAGACGCGCTCCGCGAGGGCGTGGTCGATCTGCTCCGCTCGGCACTCGGCGAACAACTCCGCGAGACGCATCTGGTACCGAACTCCGACCTGTGGGTGCGCGTCGATCGCGACGCATGGCGCCAGACCGGAGAAGTCCTGCACACGGCCGGCTTCGACTACTTCTGCTACCTGTCGGCCATCGACTGGAAGCCGTCGCCGTGGGGGCGCGGCGAGGACGATCCGTCCGAACCGCCGCCCGAGCGTTCCACCGAGATCGTGCAGGGCTACGCCGGTGGCGAGACCCGCTTCCAGCTCCTGGCGCGCGTCACCGACACCACCCGGCACTTCGGGGTGACCCTGAAGGCCGACCTGCCCGACGACGACCTCGTGGTCGAGTCGTGGATCCCCGTCTTCGCCGGTGCCAACTGGCACGAGCGCGAGACGCACGAGATGTTCGGCATCGGCTTCGCCGGTCACCCCGATCTCCGGAACATGTACCTGCCGGGCGATTTCGAGGGGTACCCGCTCCGCAAGGACTTCCCGTTGCTGGCGCGGATGGTCAAGCCCTGGCCCGGCATCGTCGACGTCGAGCCGATGCCC
>JBGTIA010000043.1:0-11569 GCA_041745835.1 Ilumatobacteraceae bacterium
AACCGGAGGAGAACCCGCGCCCCTCGCCGGTGACGATCACGATGTGCGCCGACGTGGTGTTGAACCACGTTGCGGCCTCGGCAATCTCGCGCAGGGGCACAGTTCCGAGCGGGTTCAGCTTGTCTCCTTGCGTGAGGGTCAATCGGCCGATCGGCCCGTCGACCTCGGCGCGCAACGTGGAGAACTGAGGAGCATCCGTCATGAGGACATCCTGCCAATCCGGTCCTCCCGGACCCGACCCCAGAGGACCGAACCGGTCCTCCCGGACCCGACCCCGGAGGACCGTGTCAGGTGGTCTGGTAGCGGCCGGGGGCGACCTCGGCTGCCTCACCGCGATGGAGCATGCGTTGCACGTGGAGTTCGGCGCTGCGGTGTTCGACCGACTCGACGAAAGCCATCTCGACGTGCGGGCGGTAGATGAACCGGTGCCGCCGCATCTCGTCGAGCGAGTGCGGCTCGCGCAGGAAGTCGAGCATTGCGTCGTGGCGGCGGCCGATCACGGCGTCGAACGCGTCGATCAGTTCGACGAAGGTCTCGCGGCCCTCGATCACACCCTTGTGGTGGAACGTCACGTAGAACTCGGCGTCCTCCTGGCGCACCTTGGCGAGGCTCGCCTCGAAGTCCTCGAGGTCGCTCCAGACGTCGCCGTAGTACGGGCCGAAGCCGGTCAGGTCGATGTCGGACAGGAAGAACACACCGTCGATCCGGAATCCGCTGTGGCCTCGCGTGTGTCCGGGAAGATGCACGGCCTCGACGTTGACGCTGCCGCCGAGCTCGAACACGTGGCCGTCGGTGAAGCCCTGCGCATCCGGTCGCGGCGTGTAGTGGAACTCGTCGAGGATCACCCGTTCGAAGGCGTCGCGCGCCTCGCCCGTGAGTCCGTAGACCGCCATCAGGCCCTCCATCGACTGCGCACCCGGGAGATCCTCGTGGTGGATGTGGAGTCGAGCGTCCGCGAACGAGCCGTTGCCGGCCATGTGGTCCTCGTGGCTGTGACTGTTGATCACCGCGTCGACCCTGACGGGCGCACCGCCTCGCGCCACGACGGTCACCGACGGGTCGATCAACACCGCCTCGCCTGCGCCTCGCACGAGCAACGTGTTGCCGGACGGGTACGCGCCGTTCGCGTCGCCGACCAGCACGCTCACCGAGTCGGTCAACCGCCGTTCGTCAGTGCCCCAGTCGACCATTCGCCTGACCATCCGCCTGACCATAGCGAGACGATTACATCGCGGGTCTGACCCGTGTTGTACTCCCGGCGTCACGTCAGTCGGTGGGCTTGAGGTCGAGGCTGGCGGAGTTCATGCAGAAGCGATCGCCGGACGGGCCGGGTCCGTCAGGGAAGACGTGACCGAGATGGGCCCCGCAGGTGGCGCAGACCGCCTCCGTGCGGACCATGCCGTGTGAGCGGTCCTGCTTGAGGGTCACCTTCGCGGGGTCGATCGCCTCGGTGAAGCTCGGCCAGCCGGACCCGGAGTCGTACTTGGTCTCCGACGAGAACAGCGGCTCGTCGCACACGACGCAGTGGTAGGTGCCCGGGTCCTTCACGTCCCAGTAGGCGCCGCTGAACGCCCGCTCGGTACCGGCGCGCTGGGTCACGTCGTACTGCAGCGACGTCAGCCGCTGCTTCAACTCGTCGTCGGTGGGAATTGCTCGATCAGCCATGGATCAAGGATGCCGGAAACTGCCACGGCCCACCCCTACCATCCGTGGAGTTTCGACCGATTTTCCACCAGTTTCCCCACCGAGTTCCGACCGCGATCGCCGCCCCGTCGCACGTCGTCCCGACCTCTGGCAGCGCTCAGTCGGCTTGGCCGGACTGGCGGAGGAACGTCAGCGAATCCCACAGGTCGATGCGGCGTGAGATCAGGCCGTCGTGCACCTCGAACCACATCACGCCGGGGATGTCGATCGACGTGCCGTCGTAGGTCGCCTCGAACCGGTAGCGCACCACGACGTCGCCGGCACCCGGCGTGGCGACTTCGGCCAGCGCGAGGATCGAGTACCGGGCGCTCGCGAACGTGGACAGGAAGTCACGCAGGCGTCGCCGGTATTCGTCTCGTCCCTCGCATCCCGAGCCGAGTTCGCTCAGGTGCTCGTTGACGAAGTCGACGGTCACGCATGCGGCGACGGCGTCGGGGTCCCCGTTCGCGAACGAGCGCAGGTAGGTGCGCACGATGTCGACACGGTCGTCCACCTGCGCGACGGTACCGGCGCTGCGATGTGGTCGAATGACGCCGTGGCCGACGAGCATCCCGACGACGCATCGCCGTGGAGTCGTGACGACTGGGTTCCCGACGACGTATCGC
Organism: Ilumatobacteraceae bacterium; assembly: GCA_041745835.1. GTDB lineage: Bacteria > Actinomycetota > Acidimicrobiia > Acidimicrobiales > Ilumatobacteraceae > Sva-07. Next base: position 2,310 of record JBGTIA010000043.1, read on the forward strand.
CGTGGAGTCGTGACGACTGGGTTCCCGACAGCGCGGTGCCCGACGCCACGGTGTTCGCCGACGGTGCGCCTCGGCCGCCCGGATCGGGCGGTGCCGCCGCTGGCCTCGACGAACCCCCTCCTGAGGACTTCGACAATCACGACGACGGCGGCGTCCGCTCAGCGAGGTCGTCGCTCGGCCGCAAGGTCGTGGCGGGAGGAATTGTGTCGGCGCTGCTGATCGGCTCGGCCGGAGCGCTGTTGCGAGACGACGGCGCTGGTGATGGTGATGGTGACGCTGCCCCGACCACCACCTCGTTCGCGAGGGCGAACCCGACCGCGACCATCGTCGAACTCGACACGATCCCGCCGACCACCGTGCGGACCGTCACGGTCCCGCCGTCGGTCAGCCGCGTCGTCACCGAGATTCTCGACCCGATCCCACCGCTCGTCGCCGGTCAACCACCGGCGTGGGACGAGCGCCAGATCGCGGTCCCCGAGAATCTTGCGTCGACGGCGCCGACCGAGGTGATCACGCTGTCGCAGTCGGGCATCCTGAGCGTCACCGACTTCCCCAGCGGTCGCAGCCGCAGCGTCGACTCCGAGATGGGTGGGAATGCGCAACTCGCTGTCGGGGATCGCACAATCGTCGCGTTCGACTCGACGAGGCTCGTGCAGATCCGCGACGGCCAGCCCGTCGTCGAGTCCACGCTGACCGAGGGAATCATCTTCGTGCGGCCGTGGACCGGTACCGGGAAGTTCATCGTCACGACGCCGTCCACCGGACCCGGGGCTCCAGAGCGCGAGCTGCTGCTCGACGCGGCCGGATTCGTCGAGCCATTGGACAATCCCTTCGTCGCCGTGACCTCGTTCTTCTCGCGCGTGTTCTCACCGACCGGCGAGGCGCTCTTCACGGCGGCGGGCGGGGTGTACGCCGTCGGGCCCGACAGCAACGTCCGACGCATCAGCACAGGCAACCTGCTCGCCACCGGAGCGCGTCACTGGGCGATCGAGGAATGCGACGAGACCTTGCGCTGTGCCTATTCGATCATCGAGTGGGAGACCGGCACGGTCACCACAGGAGTGCTCGATCAGATCGAACGGTTCGGGGTCCTCGATCCCTCCACCCACATCTCGCCCGATGGCAGGTCGATCGCGTTCCGTGCCGACAGCGACGGGACGGGGCGCCGCGAAATCCTCGACGTCACCACGGGGAACACGATCGCAGCGGGGCGCATCAATCAACTCGTCTACCCGGACTCGTGGGCGACCGATTCGTCGGGGGTCTTCTTCACGGACCGTTACCTCCAGTTCGTCGAGGCTGCCACCGGAGTGATCACCCAGATCGACGACCTCGACGGGATCCGCACCGTCGCAGCGGGTCCGTTCTCGCAGTAACCATCGAGGTCGGAGGGCACCACGCCGGAGCCGACCGCGCCAGAGGGAGCCACGCTGGGCGGCGTCAGGACGACAGGAGACCGTCGAGCGACTTGGAGATCGATCCCAGGTCGGGCCGGTCATGGTGCGACAAGCGCGACAGGTACGTGATGGCGACGTCGTTGCGTTCGATGATGCCGCCGTCGGTCTCGGGCGCGAGCTCCACCATGTCGCCCCAGCCCATCTCGACGGTGAAGGCGTCTTCGTGGCCAGGGATCGGCTTCAGCGTGGCCTCGGCCATCGAACGTGGCGGCGCCATGCCCACCTCGGCGAACTGCCAGGTGCCGAACTGCTCGATGGGCACGTCGGGCACGTTGATGTTGACCACGACCGGATCGACGGGCATGTCGTCGACGAGCGCCTGCGCTACGGCCTTGGCGACGGCAGCAGCGCTGTCCCAGTGCTGCGTGGCGATCGACTCGTCCCAGCCCTGACCCTCGACGCCGAACCCGGTGACGGCCTGGCTCACGGCGATGCCGGAGATGCCGCCGTTGCGACCGGTGAGCGCGGCGCCGACGGTTCCCGAGTGGTACACGGCCCGTCCGACGTTCGCGCCGGGATTGATGCCGCTGACGATCAGGTCGAACGGCGCACCGAACGCCCCGAGGCGGGCGAACATCACGCAGAGCGCAGGCGGGCCACTCACCTTCCAGATGGCGTCGGCCGGACAGTCGTCGATGTGGGAGCGACGGACCTCGGGCTGGATGAGATGCAGTGCCCCGACCGCGGCGCCGGCCCCCGAAAATTCCTGGTCGGGCGCGACGACATGCACCTCGTGGTCGCCGTCGAGTTCGCAGATCGTGCGGGCGAGCACGTGCAGTCCGATCGAGTCGATGCCGTCATCGTTCGTCACCAGGATGCGCATGGGTCCATCCTCGCAGCCGTGACCGACATTCAACTGAACGGGAGATGAACGATCGTCGCATCGATGCACCCGGCCCCCACCCGAGTCGGACCGGATCCCGGAAAATGCCTCGAACGTTGCGCTCAGCGCAACAATCGCGGGACATTTCGGGCGTGACCGCCGGATCGGGTGTTCAGATCGCTTCGACGGGCGTGATCGGCGTCGGAATCGACGCCGAACGGGAACTGGAGAGCGTGAACAGTGCGAGGCCAGTGATCACCAGCGCCATGCCCAGCACCTGCGGCGCCCGGACCTCCTCGCCGAGGATCAGGAAGGCGAAGAACACCGCGAGCGCGGGTTGTGCCGTCTGCATGATGCCGATCGTGGCGACCGGGAGGTGCTGCTGCGCGAACACGATGCAGCCATGGCTGAGCATGCCGGTGAGCAGCGTGAGGATCGCCACCACGAGCCAGCCGCGAGCGCTCAACCCGAACACCTCGGAACCGGCGATGAGTGCCGCGATCGGCCCCGCGGTGAGCACGCCGATCGGCATCATGCACGCCATGAAGTCGAGCGTGCCCACCCCCGCGGCGCGAGCTCGCTTGGAGGTCAACAGGTAGGTCGTCCAGAGCATGATGACGCCGATCATCAACAGGTCGCCCGACAGCGACGACACACCCTGGGCGGGGCCGAAGAACAGCACGAGTGACACGCCGACGATCGAGATCAGGCCCCAACGCAACGCCGTCCAGTTCGGTCGTTCGCCGAAGAAGAAGGCCCCGGCCGGGAGCAGGACGAGCGGGGTGAGGGCCGTGATGAACTCGGCGTGGGCGATGCTCGTCTTGTTGATCGCCGTGAAGAACAGCGCGATATTGGCCCCGAACGCCAGTCCGGGAGCGAGCGACAAGCGCCATGTCGAGGCTGTCGGCGCAGGACGACCCGTCCGCGCCCGGGTGAACGCGATCACCGTCCACCAACCGATGACGGCACCGATCATCCGCCAGAACGCGATCACCGACCCGGTGGACTCCGACCACTTGATCAACGCAGAACTCGTCGAGAAACTCACCACGGCGACCGTCATCGCGAACAAGCCCAGGGCTCGCCCGCTGAAGCGTGCGGTCATCGGTGAGTTACTGGTGGCGTCAACTGGGTCTGCGTCACGAGCTCGGGATGGACCGTTCGGTGCACGTCGGGTCCGAGGTCGATCACGGTGGCAGCGGGGTTCGACGCTCGGATCGCTGCAAGGATCGCCTTGCGGCTGCCATTGTTCACGCCGCGAGACTACGCATTCGGAGCGCGCCGCAGACGAGGCGCCGGTCCGTGCGTCACCCTCGGCGGGGTGCGCCGGTAGCCTCGAAATCATGAGTCCCCTCGAAGCCATGGCCGCCGAGACCGTCGGAGCCGGCACCAGCGAACCCATCATCAGCGTCACGCCCGAAGCGCTCGAGCACCTGCGCGAGCTGCGTGACGACGAGGTCGACGGCGACAAACTCGGACTGCGCCTCGCCATTGCCTCCGACGCAGGCGAAGAATTCCGATACGACCTCTCGTTCGAGGAGTACCTGACCGCAGCGTTCACCGACGAAGTGCGGACCCACGACGGCATGAAGGTGATCATCCCGGGACCCGACGTCGCCCTGCTCACCGGTGCGACGCTCGACTACACGAGCACGCAGGGCCTCGTGATCCGCAACCCGAACCGTCCCGCTGCTCCCTCCGTCGAGGGACTCACCGCCGACGACGAGCTGTCCGCCGAGATCGACGCACTCGTCGCTGCCGAGGTCAACCCCGCACTCGCCGCCCACGGCGGCTTCGTCACCTACGTCGGTCACGACGGCGAGGGCACGGCGTACCTCACGATGGGCGGCGGTTGTCATGGCTGCTCGATGAGCAAGCAGACGATGCTCGACGGCGTCCAGACCATGCTGGTCGACGCCCTCGACGGTGTCGAACGCGTCCGCGACCTCACCGACCACACCACCGGCGAGAACCCCTTCTATTCGTAACGCCTGTCTCGGCCTCGCCGCACGTCGGTGGTTGGGATCGTCGGGTCGGCCTCGTCCGGGCTCGTCGCTGGCGCTTCCCTCGCCGGCTGCTCGAACTGTCACACCGTGCCGGGTCAAACGTGACAGTTCGGCGCACGGTTACGCGGTGCCTGGCACCGGCGTGACCGTTCACGCTCTGAGGCGGCGGAGGGGTGGGTCGGTCTTCGGGGGTGACTTCCTCGGGGGCAGTTCGGAGAGGAGGCGGGTGGTGATCGTCGTGATCTCGGAGACGGCGCGCTCGAACGCGTCCTCGGTGGCAGTCGAGGTCTGCTGCACGCCGCTGATCTTGCGGACATACTGACGGGCGCCTGCCTCGATCTCCTCGGGGGTCGCCGCCGGCTCGAGGCCGCGCAGCGTGGTGATGTTGCGGCACATGGTCAGCTCACCAGGAGGTCGGCGGCATGCCTGGCGATGTGGGCTCGGGCGACCGAACACGTCGCACGCACCTGCACCTGGTTGCTGCGCAGGTCGTCGATCACGCTTTCCATCAGCATCGACGAATAGCCGTTGCCCCGATGCGGTACCGCCGTCTCGATGTACGGGATCGTCATCACGTCGCCGCCTCGGGAGAACTCGGCGAACGCAACGACCTCACCGCCGACATCCAGTTCGTAGCGTCCTCGATCGTCGCGACGGGTGACGGTGGGCGCTGCATTCGCATCGGAAGCCATGCCCGCAGTGTCGCGCATCTGCGACCGATCCAATCGTGTGCGATCATGCGGCGATGTCGGAACAACACCCGATCGCCGAGACGTACCTCCTCGCCGTGGATTCGTTCGTCGAGTTCGCTCGCACCCTGGACGCCGACGCCTGGGAAACTCGGGTGCCGTGCACACCCGGGTGGACCGTCCGTGACGTGCTGTCGCACGTGTCCGGCATTCCGGACGATGCCATCGCAGGCCGCATGGACGGGGCGCCCGGCGAGGCGTGGACCGCAGCGCAGGTCGAACGGAACCGAGACGTCAGTGTCGAGGAGCTCCTGTCCCGATGGTCGCAGCAGGCCCCGCTCTTCGCCGAGGTCATAGGGCAGCTGGGTGAGGGCCGTCCGCCGATCGATTGCCACAGTCACGAACACGACATCCGCCACGCGCTCGGTCAACCCGGGGCCCGGTCGAATTCGATCATCGACACACCATCGTTGGCCTCGGTCGACGCACCGGTCCGGGTCGTCATCGAGCTCGTCGACGGATCGATCGTCACGACGGGCGATGTCACCGCCGCCTCGACGGTCACGCTGCGCAGCGCGACGAGGTTCGAACTGTTCCGATCGAGGCTCGGCCGGCGCAGCCGTCAGCAGGTGCGCAACGCCGACTGGGAGGGCACCGACGCCGACGTCGACGCCGTCCTCGATCGCTGGTTCAGCTTCGGCCCGTCACACTCGCCCATCGAGGAGTGACCATCCAGTCGAGCCGCTCGTCAGGCCGGCGTTTCGAGGGCTTGCTCGAAATCGGCGACGATGTCTGCGGTGGCCTCGAGGCCGATCGAGACACGGAGCAATCCCTCGCTGACGCCACAGGCGAGTTTCTCCTCGGGTGTGAGGCTGGCATGCGTCGACGTGGCGGGGTGGCAGACGATCGTCTCGGGCCCCCCGAGCGACGTCGCTACGCGAGCAACGCGCAACCGGTCGAGCAGGTCCGACGCCGTGTCGCGGTCGGCCACTTCGAACGACAGCACCGTGCCGTACTGGCGGAGCTGCTTCGTGGCGAGCGCGTGCTGGGGGTGTTCGCTGAGGCCGGGATAGTGCACGGCCAACACCTCAGGATGGTCCGCCAGCGTAATGGCCAATGACCGGGCAGTCTCGTTCTGCTGGCGGGTGCGAACGCCGAGCGTGCGGACACCGCGGAGGGCGTTCAGGGCGTCGAACGGCGACGGTGTGGCGCCGTGCAGCACCGAGTACGCCCAGATCTCGTCGAGCAGGTCGGCGTCGCCCGAGATGACCCCGAGTGTGGCGTCGTTGTGCCCCGCGATTCCCTTGGTCGCCGAGTGCAGCGAGATGTCGACGCCATGGGCGAGTGGTTGTTGTCCGAGCGGCGTTGCGAACGTCGAGTCGACCACCGTGAACGGCCCCTTGATCGAACCCAGCTCGTCGAGGTCGGCCAGCTCCAGGAGCGGGTTCGACGGTGTCTCCGCAATCACGAGCATCGTGCGGCCGGGCTCGACGGCGTCAGCGAACGCCCCGGGTGCGGCCACGTCGACATAGGTGACGTCGATGCCCAGACGGCGGCACGGGCCCTGGAGGAACGCAAGGGTGCCTGCGTAGAGCTGGCGCTGAGCGACGATGTGGCCACCGGTCGAGCACAGCGCGAACACGGTCGATGCAACCGCGCCCATGCCCGACGCGAACGCCAGTGACTCCTCCGCACCCTCGAGTTCGGCGATCGCTTGCTCGAACGAGCGAACTGTGGGATTCGAGTAGCGCGAGTAGAAGCCGTCGTGGCGCAGCGTGGTGGCGCGACGGTGAGCGTCGTCGAGGCCGTCGGACTCCCAGGTGCTCGACGCCCACAACGCCGGCGCGAGCGATGCGCCGCTTGCGCCGCGGCCCGCGGTGATCGCCAACGTCTCGGGGGCCACGTCCGAACGCGACGCAGTCTCGTAGGGCGACGGCGTCTCGCTCGGCATGGCGGTCGACGCTACCCGTTGCGACGTACACGATGTGCCTGGCACATCGTGTACGTCAGCCGGCGAGTTCGGCGAGCACCACGTCGTGGAGGAGGTGGTTGGTGCTGATCGCCGTGTCGTGTTCGTGCGTCGGCTGCCCGAATCGATCCGTGAGGCTGCCGCCGGCTGCCTCCACGATTGGCTTCACGGCGGCGATGTCGTAGGGAGCGACGCCGACGGCGTCGACGGCGACATCCATCGCTCCTTCCGCAACCAGCATGTGCTGCCAGAAGTCACCGATTCCACGCGATCGTCTCGCCCGCTGCTGGAGCCGTACCAGTGCACCGGTCAGGCCGAGCGCGTCCCAGCCGTCATTGTGGGTGATGCTCACCTGTGCCTCGGCGAGGTCGTCGACCGTCGACACCACGATCGGACACTCCTCGCCGAACACCGCCATCGAGGCACCGAGGCCCAGTCCGCCCCACCATCGTCGGCCGAGCGCCGGTGCCGACACCACGCCCAGCACCGCACCGCGTTCGACGTGGGTGAGTGCGATCAAGGTCGCCCAGATGGGGATGCCGCGCACAAACCCCGACGTGCCGTCGATCGGGTCGATCACCCATTGCCAGGGCGACTGACGGTCGCCCGACGGCCCGTGCTCCTCGCCGAAAGCTCCGTGTCCGGGCCGCTCGTGGACCAGTCGATCGACGATCATCGTCTCGGCGCGTCGGTCGATCTCGGTCACCTCGGTCTGGTTGCGCTTCCAGTCGATGGTGAAGTCGGCCTCGCGGAAGTGCGGCAACGTGAAGGCGTCGACGGCGTCCGCGACATCGAGCGCCAATGCAAGGTCGTGCGACAGGTCGAACTCGTCGGGGAAATTCACGACACCGCTCCGGGATCGTGGGAATTGCGGAAGTCGGGTCGTCGCTTCTCCTGCAGCGCCGCCAACCCTTCTGCCGCGTCGGGGCCGAGGAAGTTCAACATCTCGTAGGCCAACGACGCCTCGAAGTTCGGCAGCGCCTGTCGGAGCCAGTGGTTGAGCGCTCGCTTGGTCATCCGAGTCGCATCGACCGGCCCGGCTGCGAGCTTGTCGGCGACCGCCATCGCAGTCGGAAACACCTCGTCGGCTGGAACAGCCTTCGACACGAGGCCGATGCGTTCGGCTTCGCGTCCGTCGAGGAAGTCGGCGGTGAGCAGGTAGTACTTCGCCTTCGCCATGCCACACAGCAGCGGCCAGATCGCCACCGCGTGGTCGCCGCCGGCGACGCCGAGTCGGATGTGACCGTCGGTCAGGCGGGCGTCTTCGTCGATGATGCTCACGTCGGCCATCAGGGCAACGGCGAGCCCGGCGCCGACGGCGACACCGTTGATCGCCGACACGATCGGGGTGTCACAGTCGATCATCGTGCGCACGATGTCACCCGCTTCGCGCATCACGCGGATCGTCTGGACGTAGTCGCCGACCTGCTCGGCGATCCAGTCGAGGTCACCGCCGGCCGAGAAGGCCCTGCCGGCGCCGGTGACGACCACGGCGCGCACGGACGGGTCGTCGTCGACGGTCCGGAAGACACGCGACAGCTGCAGGTGCATGTCGGCACCGGTGGCGTTGAGGCGCTCGGGATCGTCGAGCGTGATCAACAGCACCCCATCGCTCGGCCGCTCGAAACGAAGGTGGGTGTAGGCGGCGTAGCGGTCCTTGCTCACACCCGCACGTTACGTGCCGACGCCGTGGGCTGGCGGAACGGCTCGAGTCCGTCGGTCGTTGTTACATCGCGGGTCTGACCCGTGATGTAATCCGGGTCGGGTCGTGTTTGCCAGCCGGGATTCAGCGGAGCGCGAGCCGGGCGACGACTTCACCGTCGTGGATCTCGCCCGTCGGCACGAATCCCCGCGCCAGGTACATCGGCTCGGGCGATCCCTTGCCAGGTCGCCATGACGTGAGGAGCGTGTCGTCGCCCCACGACCGGCACTGGTCGGCCACCAGGTCGATGACGTGCGAGCCGATGCCGAGTCGCTGGTGCATCCTGTCCACGAGCAGCCGCCACAGCCACGGTTCCTCGGCGCCCGGTTGCGAACGGGCGAGCATCACGAAGCCAGCCAGCGCGCCGTCGGCTGCCACCGCCCGATACCAGGGCACGACGGTGACACCGTCCTCCACCGGTGGCACGAGCGCCTCGGCGAGCGACTGTGTGACGGGCGCAACGAACTGTTCCTGCGACTTGTGGGTTGCCAGACGCATCGCGGCGCGCAGGTTGTCGGCCGTCACGTCCACGAGTTCCACCGAGTGCGGACGATGGCGCGGACGGCCCCGCCACGCCTCCCAGTCGGCACGGAGCATGCCGTACAGCCAGTCGT
>JBGTIA010000044.1:0-21345 GCA_041745835.1 Ilumatobacteraceae bacterium
GTCGTGGTCGTCGTGGTCGCTCGCACGGTCGTGGTCGTCGTAGTCGGTCGGACCGTGGTGGTGGGCGTCGTCGGGGCCGACGTGAAGATGTTCGGGCTGAACGGCCGAGAGGTTGGGGCGACGGTCGAAGTTCTGGCGGGGGCCGGAGCTGGTTCGGGCGCCGGAGCCGGTTCGGGATCGACCGTGGGTTCCGTTCGTGCCGTGCGACGCCGGCGTGCCTCGGTCGTCTCCGTCACCTCCGCCTCGTCACCGATGGACGGCGGCGGCTCGGTGGATGGCTCGGGCGTGAGCGACTCCACGATGTCCTCGACGGTGGTGTCCTCGACGCTGGTGGCCGTGGTGGCATCGTCGATGCCGAGCGCGGTCGTGTCGGTCGCAGCGGTCGTCCCCGGAGCGACGGCGGTCTCGTCCGCAGCACCGTCGTCGCTGCGCTCCTCAGTCGTGGCGGGCCCGGTCTCGACGCTGTCGATCGAAGCACTCGACTGCCACGGCGCGATGAACATCGCTACGGCGAGGAGCCAGACTCCGACGGTTGTCCCGATCAGTGGCCACTTCCACCACCATTTGTGGTCGTGGAGGTACAACCGCCACTCGCCATCACCTCTCAGTGGAATCATCGGTCACCTCCCTTGCTCCCGGATCCTCCGATGTCGTGCGTGCACTCGGCGCCGCCAACGGGACGACGTGCAATCTATCCGACTTCACAGCACAGCGGTCCGGGGCCCGGACGTTGTCGTGTCCGAACCCCGGTCCGCAACGCTCGTTCAGTTGGGGATCAGCCCCCCGGCGTGAACGTGGCCGACATCGACCGGTAGTGGATGGTGGTCGCGCCGTCCGTCGCTGCGCACACCAGGTCGAACGTGTTCGGTCCCGCCACGACGTCGAACACCCGGTTGGTGCCGAGGCTCGGTTGCGACGGGTTCGTGGCCGGTGAGGCGATCCCGACGACCTGGGTACCAGCGTCGATCGTTTCCGCTGCCGTGTCATTAGTGATCTGGCAGACCAAGCGGCCGTTGTTCTGGGCGTTCTTCGCCGTGGCGTGAGCGACGACCGCCACCTTGCCAGCCCTCGGTGCGTTGATCGTCACCGACAGTTGGTCACTGGCGGGCGAGACGAGGAGGGTCGCCGGATTTACGGTTGCGAGCGGGACGATCACCTCGTTGAGCGCCGAGGTGAACTCCAGGACCGGCCGGTTCGTGCCGAGCAGTGTCAGCTGCGACTCCACGGAGGCCAGCCGACCGTTGAGTTCGGTCAGGCTGCTACGTGTGTAGTAGCCGACGACGTCGGCAATGACGTTGACGGTGCCGGTCTCGATGAACATGTTGATCTTGCCGTCTGCCGACAGCGGGACGTCCACCTTGTTCGGCGTCGGCGCTCCGCCTGCCACCCAGTTGAGGTTCGAGGCGTTCGGCAGGGCTTGGTCCGAGGGGTAGATCGTGAGGAACGATTGAGCGGTCGGATTGGTGATCGTGACGTTCATCGCCACCGCAACGGCATCGGACGGAATGCCCACGCAGCTCCCGACGTTGCCGGTCACCTGCTGGGTGTACACATTCGCCACGCCGGCACCGAGCGGCGTCTTCTTGCCGTCCGTCGGCGCTGTGCCCGGTCGCATGTCGACGAGACGACACGGCTGGACCGGAACGTACGTGGAATCGGAGTCGCCAGGGGCCGCCGTGGCCTGCCAGGCCTGGGTCGCCGTGATCGCCAGGACCACGCCCAACGCACCGCCGAGCACCACCTTGCCGATGGATCGTGAACCGCTCATACATGACTCCTTGTGCTGAGAGCTCCGCGTTGGAGCCGAGAACGGCGAGCGTACTGGTCGGACACGACGGGGCGTAGTGAAAATGGGAGGTGAGACCACATCTTGAGACGGGTGAGAACTCGGTCACGTAGGGCGCCGGGGCAGACGCAGAACGTGAAGATCTGATCGCGCACGGCCGTCCGTGCCATGGGCAACGACGGTCCGTTCGGCCCCGCAGCGAGATCGTGACGGGAAATGCGCCCAGCGCGCTTCCGGCACGGGGCGGTGGACGCTGAATGCCGCATCGGATTGCACCTCGCTGCCTGCGGGCAGTCTGCCTCCATGGCGTCTCCCACCCTTGGCTTCATCGTTGGTTGTCCACGCACCGGAACGACCTGGTTGCAGCTCCTGTTGCTGCAGGACCCCCGGGTCGTGAGCGTCCAGGAGACGCACGTGTTCACCGAGTGGATCGACCCGCTGGTCACGGCCACGCGCGCCGAACGTGCCCGCAGTCGCAACGTGGGACTGGGCGCGCTGTACGACGACGACGAGGTGCTCGACCTCGCTCGTGGTCTCTTCGAACCGATCGTGGCTCGAGCACTCGTCGAGCGACCCGATGCGACCGTGTTCGTCGAGAAGACGCCCGGGCACCTTCATCGGGTTGCGACGATCGTCGACCTCTACCCTCGAGCCCGAATCGTCGAGATCGTGCGCGATCCCCGAGCGGTCGTCGCGTCCCTGTTGGCTGCGGAGCGTACCTGGGGGAGCTCGTGGGCGCCGAGCGACGCTGCGGCCGCGTCGCGACAGTGGAGGAACTCCGTCCGAGCAGGCAATGGGCTCGCCGACTTCTCGGAGCGCGTCCTCCGAGTCCGCTACGAGGACCTCGCAGCCGATGGGCCGGCCACCTTGATGCGGGTGATGGCGTTGCTGGACCTGCCGGCCGACGCAGGACACTGCCAACGGTTGTTCGAGATGTGCGCCGTCGACCGGCTCGGTGACGGCGAAGTGACGAAGCCGTTGGGGATGTCCGGCAATGTCGCCGAGACCGCCCGCAATGGGCACGTCGAGGGCTGGCGGGATGAGTTGGATCGAGCGCAGGTCCGTACGATCGAGACGATCTGCGCCGACGAGATGGTGTCGCTCGGCTACGAGCCCGACGATGGTGGTGGCGTCCTCCCACCGCTTCCGTTGATCACGGGCTCTGCGAAGGCCGCGGGTCGCCGGGCTTTCGACGCGGTCGCCAGTGCGTCGGCCGCGGCGGCCCAACGAATCGGGTGATGCGGGTCGGGTTGGATCAGTCGTCGGGCGTTGCCGGAGGTTCGTCCGGCGTGTTGCTCGCCGGTGCCTCGTAGCGGTCCCAACGATCACGCCAATGGCTCAGGTACGCCACGCGGTGGCGATTGATCGTGGCCTGGCAGTCGTCCTTGTCGTCGCAGTCGAGATCGACGTAGTAGTTCGGGAAGGCCCCGTCAGCCCGGCGGAACCGACCTCCCCAACTCGGAGACGTGGGATCGTCGAGGTCACCAACGCCGCCGAATCGGGGCGACAGGAGATACAGCAGCGTCGGTGAGTCACCCTCCTTGAGCGACCCGATCGCCTCCGGCGGACTGTCGGCGAGGGGGAAGGCGTCGCCGAGCAACTGGTCGAAACGTCCGTCGGCGTCGGTGCCGTGGCCCCGGATGTGCCGGTCGACGAAGTCGTTTCGGTTCCACTCACCCGACTGTTCGCCCCCTCGCCACACGCCGCGAAAGGTCGAGCGTGACTCGAGGGGCATCACGCCGTTCTCGATCCACCACAGATCGGGCTCATCCTCCAGCACGTCGAACACGTAGTCGCGTGCTTCCTGGTTCGACCGCGTGTTGAAGTCACCGATGCTGTAGATGCGGATGCGGTCGGCGATCGACGGGTCGTCGTACAACGCCTGTGCGATGGTGCCCAGTGATCCCCATGCGAGCAGCCAGAGCGGGTCCTCCGGACGACCGGCGTGGGCGCGTTCGATGATGTGCTGCGACCCGTCGCTCGTGCCATCGGCACTGGGCGCCCGCAGTCGCTGCGTTCCCGTGCGCACCCCGGCAAGGAGGTCCGCTTCGGTCATGAGTTCGTCGTAGCCGAGTTCGCGTAGGTGCTCGACGTCGGTCCGCGTGATCCACTCGCGGATCAACCAGGGTTTGGCATCGCCAGCACCCTGGGTCGACACGATCCCTTCGATGCGGAGGGAGTCGGAGTAGTGGATCGCCCGGATCAGGGACTGGATGTCGTCGGGATCACCGCCGAGGTCGGTGTCGATGATCACGCGTGGTGCCAGCGCCGCTCCGCTGGTCGGCGGAGTGGACCCCGAACTCGTGGCGGGGACGTCGACCGACTGCGGGGACGCAACCGCCTCGGACTCGGAAGGACGGGCCTCGGGGCTGACCGATGGCCCTTCGAGGTCGTCGGTGCATGCGGCCGTCAGCACGAGCATGGCCGTCAAGGCTGCCGTTCGAGTCGTCGAGCGGCGGATCGAGGTCAGGATGTCACCGAACAGAGCACACGCGATCCGGTCGCGCAATCGGCGAGATCTCCGAGGTCGAGCATCGAGCCGAAGTTACCGGGTCGGAGCCGGTCGTTGGCCGCGGCGGCCCGGCGGACCCGAGCACCGGGGGCCGCGATGGATCGCTGCCGCACTCGCCGTCGTCGCAGCGCCGGGTCACACACGGAGATGGATATCACATCCGGTGGCAGACCAACCACTTGACGCGGTCGGTGTTCAGATGTCGTCAATATGGGCACGAGTCATGACCGGTCTGCACGGCCGGGGATAGTCTGCGCTTTGGCGGGCAAACAAGGAGGAGCGAAAAATGAGGATTCTCGTGGCTGGCGGCGGTGGGTTCATCGGCGGCCATCTCGTGAAAGCTCTGGTCGCCGACGGGCACGAGGTGCGATCGGTCGACGTCAAGCCGATCGACCAATGGTGGCAACAACACGCCCACGTCGAGAACTGGGCCGACACCGATTTGATGGATGCGGAGGCTTGCCGCCGTGCGACAAGGGGCGTCGATCACGTGTACAACCTGGCCGCCGACATGGGCGGCATGGGGTTCATCGAGAACAACAAGGCCGCGTGCATGCTCAGTGTGCTGATCAGCACGCACCTGCTCCAAGCCGCGGTCGACAACGATGTCGAGCGGCTCTTCTATGCCAGTTCGGCCTGCGTGTACGCGGCGGATCATCAGACCGATCCGAACGTGACGGCACTCAAGGAAGCCGACGCCTACCCGGCAATGCCCGAGGACGGCTACGGATGGGAGAAGCTGTTCAGCGAGCGGATGGCTCGTCACTTCCGCGAGGACTACGGGATCCAGACCCGAATTGCCCGGTATCACAACGTCTACGGGCCCAGTGGATCCTGGACGGGTGGGCGCGAGAAGGCGCCGGCTGCGCTGAGCCGCAAGGTCGCCGAGGCCGTCACCAGTGGTCGCCACGAAGTGGAAGTGTGGGGCGACGGTGAACAGACCCGGAGCTTCATGTTCGTCGACGATTGCGTGCAGGGCACTCGCATGCTGATGGACTCCGACGTCATCGAGCCGATCAACATCGGATCGTCGGAGCTCGTGTCGATCAATGGGCTCATCGACATCATCAGCGACATCGCCGGCATCACCGTCGAGCGTCACCACGATCTCACCGCCCCGCAGGGTGTCCGCGGTCGAAACAGCGACAACACCAAGATCCTGGACCAGCTCGGATGGGAACCGTCCACGTCGCTGCGCTCGGGTCTCGAGGTCACCTACGCATGGGTGCTCGACCAGGTCCGGTCCCGCGAAGGCGTGGCGGCCTGACGCCGCCCACTCGACACTCGCCGCCAGGGCTCACCGACTGCGGATCATGAAAGCGACCCCCGATCTTGGTCCTTTGGTTCGCCGGAGCAAGCTGGCGTTCAAGGGCGCAGCTCCGTTCTGGCTGCAGAGTCGCGTGCTCCCGAACGCGATCCGAACAGCGGAAGGGGAACCGCGATCCTTCCACGGCCACGGAATACCTCTCATCGCGATGGTGTGCACCTGGATGGAGGAGGACATCATCTTCGCCGCGGTCCGCAATGCCCTTGCCCTGGGAGCGGAATCCGTGATCCTGCTGGACAACGGCAGCGACGACGCAACGGTCGCCGAGGCTGAAGCCGCCGGAGCAACGCACGTGCTGACGTTCAAGACGAAGTCGTTCGACGAAGCCTTCAAATATCGACTGATCAACGAGTACATCGAGCAGGTCTCCCGGCAACACGGCTCGGATCGGATCTGGTGGCTGCTGATGGATGCCGACGAGTTCATCCGAGTCCCCGGTGACGAGACCCTCGTCGACTTCTTGAGCCACGTCGATGACCGCTGCCGTGTCGTCGGTGCGAGAGTCCTGGATCACTACCCGACTCCAGGTGTCGGTGTCGGGCACCGAGCCGACCCATTGAGTGCGCAACCCATGTGCTACGAGAAGCTCGACCATCGCTGCGAACTCTGGCACAACAAGCACCCCCTGTTCCTCTGGTCCGCCGACAAGAAGCGAATCATCGTCGAGCCCGGATTCCATCAACTTCGATGTCGGTTCGAGGCCACCTTCGAGCCCCCCACGTCGCTGATCCTCGATCACTTCCCGTTCCGCAACGAGACTCGCTGTCGAGAGCGGCTCGCTCGCCTCGCCACACGCGGGTCGACGGAACTCACCGTGGAGATGTCAGCCGACCGACACATGCAAGCCCGGCTGGCATCGCTCGATGCCGTCTACACCGGCAACTACGACGAGGTCATCGATTATCGAACCGGCCGACGTGGGGTCGTCCTCTCGCACTGGCGGGACGTGGTCGGCCCCGGCTACCTCGGCGAGGAATGGTCCGCAACGAAGGTGACTCGAGCATCGTGATGTCACCAATCGCGCGGGCGCCTTGAGACATTGCTCTCGGAGTACCGGCCCCACGAGGATTCTGGGCTTCCGCCCTGCCTCATGATGCGGCCAAACCGAACTCTCTGAGTTGAGCCTCGGTCATCGGTCGTCGCCGGCCGAGCACCTGGTTCAACCGCATCCGGGGTCCACGGTCACCGATCAGTCGAGACATCTGCATCCCGCTGTCGACCACGTAGATCGCCCCCGGGAAGGGCAGCGGTGCGAGCGGCCGGCCGAGTTCAGCGCTCCGCTTCTCCCACAGCTGGTGATTGGAGCAGAACGAGTCGAAGACGTGACGTGTCGTGTCATCGAAGCTCGACGGCAGATCATCGGCCGAGAACCGCAGGACTGCGCAGGTACCGCTGCACTTGTCGAAAGACGGGCCGACTCTCCTGGAGGCCGGCAGTGGCCACATCATCTTCGTCTCGGCTTCACCCTCGTACCCGGATGGCATGATGTAACCGTACGGATGCTCGTTCTCCCGCACGTACTGCACGATCCTGTTGCTGACGAGATCGTCGTAATCGACGCCGAACATGTATCCGCCACCACGTTGATGGATCTCGATGGCGCAGCGCCGCATCTTGAGGTTGCGATCAGCTCGCGCGATCTCCGAGTCGCGAAACACGGGATGATCGAGTGTCAGGAAGTGCAGGTTCTCGCGCTCGGAGAACTCGCTGTCGGGGACCTCGTGGCAAGCAACAAGAACCGTGAAATCCTGATTCGTCTGATTGAAGACGCTCCGCAACGTTCGATCGAGCACCGTCTCGACGCGCTCCCAATCGTCGCCGAACCGCTTGCTCTTGAGCGGGATGCAGAAGAAGAACTCGGTCATCCCGGCCAACGTACAGGGGGGCGACCACGCTCGCTCCCCGAGCGCGTCGCCCCCGTGCCGATCACGACGGTGCGACGGTGATCTGGCGCCATGGATACCACAGCGGGATCTTGTGCATCTTCACCTCGATGACGTAGGAGGTGTTCGCTGGCAGACCTGAAGCCGTGAACGACGTGCGCGAGCTCTGTTCGAACCAGCCCGCCCAGCGAGTCGAACCAACGGCTCGATACCGCACCTCGTATCGGGCGGCCTCCGGGTGGTACCACGAAGCCGAGAGCGATCCGTTGACCAGTGTCGCCTCGATGGCTGCCTCGGTTGCCGTCCATCCTCCGCTCGTCCCTACCGTCTCCGGTGCTGGTGCCGCCGGGGTAGTGGGTGCCGGTGCGGTCGCCGGTGCGACGGTGATCTGGCGCCACGGGTACCACAGCGGTGTCTTGTGCATCTTCACCTCGATGACGTAGGAGGTGTTCGCCGGCAGACCTGATGCCGTGAACGACGTGCGTGAGCTCTGTTCGAACCAGCCGGCCCAGCGAGTCGAACCAACGGCTCGATACCGCACCTCGTATCGGGCGGCCTCCGGGTGGTACCACGAAGCCGAGAGCGATCCGTTGACCAGTGTCGCCTCGATGGCTGCTTCGGTGGCGGTCCATCCGCCCGTCGGGGGATTGCTCGCCACGACCTGCGACAGCCGGGTGGCCGGCTCGAGCGGTGTCGTCGTCGTCGGTGGCGACGTCGTCGTCGGCGGGGCGGGAGCGACACCAGATTTCGTGCGGAACAGTTCGATGTAGCGTTGCTTGACCTTGGGGTGATTGTTGAGGTCGTACCGACCGTTCTGGCCGGGCTCGTTGAAGTACGCCTGATACACGAGCCGTCCAGGGCCGGTCTTCGGCAGGCTGGTGAACCAGTTGTGCATCAGATCGATGAAGCGCGGGGTGTCGGCGAAGGCACGGCCCCACTCGGGATACGACACGGGTTTGCCGTTCGCAATGGCGAAGTCGCGGTGTGCGACCAGCGCTGCCAGGTACTCCTCGTTCCATTGCCGGTCCGGGATCTCGACCTGCTCGCGATAGTAGATGTCGAGTCCGATGATGTCGACGTAGGCGTTGCCGGGGTAGGCACCCGGCGCATGCCATCTCCACGGCCCGTGCATGCCGGTCCATTCGAAGCGGAACGCCGCCGACTCCTGCTCGAAGACGTTGTGCACATGACGGAACGCATCGATGTACGCCTGGTTGTTCTTGCGTGCCGACCAGGGCTCCCAGGTGCCGTCGAACTCGTGGCCGAGGCGGAGGACGGCGTCGCCGTATCCCGCTGCGATGAGGTACCTCGCGACGACGCGGAAGTCGGCGTCATAGGCGCCGGAGGTCGTCTTGGCCAGGTTCTGACGGACTGCCTCGGGGCCTTCTCGCTCGTAGACGCCACCCGGCCCGAACGCCAGCGGAATGCTGACGGTCGCATTGACCCGATGGGAGACTCCCGGGAGATACGCAGTCGAACTGGCGAACTGCCCCCACACCGAGTTCTTCATTTCGTATGGCGACCTCGAGTCGGCCATCGTGACGATGTGGTCGAGTTGAGTGCCGAGTGACGCCTCCGCCTCGTCGAAGCGCTCACGCCGGTCGAATCCCAGGAACTGTCCGAGCGTGCCGACTGCGAGGCCCTCGGCAGCTTCGGTCGGTTGCGCGAACGCAAGTCCAGCAATGACCGCAGCTGCGGCAGTGGCGGACGCAACGGCCCTCTTGACTTGGCGGATGGTTGGCGGTGAATACATGTGGGGGTGCCTTTCATTCGACGGATCGTCAAGTTCTCGACCGATCCGCGCGCGCACTTGAGCCAAAGCTGACGATCTTTACGATTTCGAGAAGGTCCGGCTCGCGGGAGACCAGCGTCCCGGCCTACTCGGGGACCGATCACGCCGAGGCGCGACTCATCTCACCGGGCAACACGTCGGTTGACCGAGGCGTCACCACGCGCGGCTACCCGTCGTCGGTCTCGGCCGGCCACTCAGACCCTCGAGAGCGGACACCGCCGTACGTCAGGTCGTCAGGCGACTGCGTGCTTGCGCCAGGGTGCCCTGGCGGCGAGGATTCGGCGGGCTCGGACGAGGTCCTGGCGCATGCGTCCCTTGGTGGCCCACGCGGCGGCCCACACACCGCCGATGCAGCGGACGCGTGCGGTGAACGGCACGCCCGGTACCACCACGAGACTTCGTGCGTATTCACCGACAATCCGCCAGTACGGGAAGCCGAGCGCATCGGCGTACTTCGGATCGAACCACGCCCGCCACGCCAGGTAATCGAGGCCACCCTTGACCCCGTAGGTGGTCGACGCTTGGCTGTCGTGCTCGCGCATCAACTGCAGGGGCTCGTTCAACTGGATGAACGGCCCGAGGAGGATCATTCGAGCGAGCAGGACGCCGTCGGTGTGGCCGTAGTCGCCGTAGGGCGGGATTCGCAGGAGGTCCGCTCGGCGCATCACGCCGAAGATCAGATGACATCGGCCGGCGAACGTTGCTGCGTCGTGGAACCGGATGTGCACCTGGTCCGCTTCACGACGCATGGGAGGGCCGTGGTACACGCCTGCGCTGTCGCCGTTCTCGTCGATGATCTCGACTCGAGTGTGGGCGAGCACCACGTCGGGATGGGCATCGAGGGCGGCGACGCACCGTTCGAGGTAGGTCGGTGCGATGACGTCGTCGTGGGCGGCCCAGCGGAACAACTCGCCCTGCGACAACTCGACCACGCGGTTGAAGTTCCACGTCCCACCCCGATTCTGGTCGGCGCGGTGATAGGCAATGCGCGGATCCTGTGCGGCGTAGCGCTCGCAGATCTCCTGGGTCGAGTCGGTCGAACAGTTGTCGGAGATCACGACCTCGAAGTCGGTGTAGGTCTGCGCCAGGATCGAATCGAGAGCCTCCGTCAGGTACCGCTCACCGTTGTACACGGGCATACCGATGCTCACACGCGGACTCACGCTGCCACCTTCACGATGTGTCGCGGACCGACCAGCAAGCAGTGGATTCGACTCGTGACTCCGCCTCGATCACAGGAGTAGCATCCCATCGCGTAGCACTGTACCGGTGAGTGCCTCAGCACGTCGCCCGCTGCCGGAGAACCCGGAGCGTCGAGGGGAGAATTAGGTGAGTCCTGCAATCAGCTACGACCGCCAGACGCTGGACAGCCCGAATCCCCTGGCCCGGTTTGCGCACAGATTCCGGCACTCGTACGGCGCTGAGCTGTTGGCGACGCGAAGCCCGCAGAACGGTTCGGTCGCCGACTTCGGCGCCGGAACCGGAGCACTGCTCCACACTGTGTCGGCGCTCCGCCCCGACCTGACGTTGGTCGCCGTCGAGCCCTACATGCAGGTCACGGAATTCGACGGCAGGGTCGTGCCGTCCTTGGACCCCCTCGACAGGCAGTCGGTGGACGTCCTGTCAGCGTTCGAGGTGTGCGAGCACCTGTCCGATGAGGCGGTGGAGCAGTTCCTCGTCGACGCCGGCCGAGTGCTTCGCGACACCGGGCTCCTGGTCGTTTCCGTCCCGATCATGATCGGACCGGTCGTGCTGCTCAAGGAATCGAATCGAGCGTGGCTGAATCACCGAGGTTTCGAATATTCGATCCGAGAACTCGAACATGCCCTCGTCGGGCGGACTGTACAGCGACCGGCCGATCGCGGACCCACCCACAAGGGGTTCGACTTCAGGGAGTTCGACAGGGCGGTCCAGCGCGCCTTCACGCGGTCAGGTCTCGATCGTTCCCCGATGCGACGATTGCCGTGGTGGGCGAACTCACAGGTCTTCATGACGTACCGGAAACCGCATCCGCCTTCGATCTGAATCTCTCGCACCCTTCCCACACCGGAAAACGGCGTCATCGATCGATGGAGTCCTGCGGATGATCAGGTTGCGATGGAGCGTTGCCGGAGGACATCATCCGAGTCCTGCCGCTCACGGTCTCGACGGTCGAACGCCTGATCCGGCTCGAGCGCAGCGCTCCACGACGCTGCCACGAGCCCGATGCCGAGGCCGAGGAGGAGGCTCAAACGGAACTTGTCGAGCGCCGGTTCGACCAGGGCCTTGGCCAACCAGCCGACAACGGCGAGGAGCCCGACGATCGCGATCGCCGCCGTGGGATTGCGTGCGTTGCCCCTCCAGACCGAGATGGCGGTCCACCCCGTGACACCGAGAGCGATCACCAGAAATCCTGCGCCGACGAGACCGATCCTCAACCAGATGTCGAGTAGGAGATTGTGGGCTGTGGTGCGCAGGTCCTCGCCGCTGTTCGTCGTCTTGATGTCGAGTTCGATGCCGACGCCGGAGCCGAAGATCGGCCGTTCCTGGGCGAGGGCGATCGACTCCTCGTACAACGTCACGCGGTCTCGAGCGCTCTCCTGGTTGCCCTGCCCGGTGAATGTCTCACCGATGACCCTCGACGAAGTGTCGGATGCGAGTCCGACTGCGCCGACGGCGACGAGCGTCAAGGCGACGAGCACCACGTGCGTTCCCGTGACCTGCGACCGCCGCCGCCAGGTCCGGCCGAGGGCCAGGAGCACCAACGTGACAACGACCGCTGCGAGCGTGAGGTACGAGCCGCGCTGATCGCGGGTGAATGGCATCAACAGCAGGGCGAGGCCGGCAATGCCGACGTACCATCTCGGTCGTGGGCGCAGGGCTTCGGTGATGATGACGGCGGCGCCCAACACGATCAGTATCGTGTTCGTGTCGTGGCTCATCTGGCCGA
This sequence comes from Ilumatobacteraceae bacterium, assembly GCA_041745835.1. Taxonomy (GTDB): domain Bacteria; phylum Actinomycetota; class Acidimicrobiia; order Acidimicrobiales; family Ilumatobacteraceae; genus Sva-07. The sequence goes on from JBGTIA010000044.1 coordinate 12,230, forward strand.
GTTGCGGAAAGCTCTGGAGCGGGGTGTCGACGGAGATCAGCGTGCCGGACAAGCTGAGGGCGAGCCCGATCGGGAACAGCGGCGCGAGTGCCAGTCCGACCCGGCCGATCGACTCCGAGAACCGATCGATGTCGACACCTGACGCCACCACGAGACCACCGAGGACGTAGAACGCCGCCTTGCCCTGGAACATCACCTGGCCGAACTCGAAGCCCATCATCAACCCGATCACGACACCGGTCACGTAGAGGGCGAAGAACGGAAACCAGGCGAACCCGACCGGCCCGATCCGACTTCCTCGACCGGCGAGCACTCGCGCCGCCAGTGCAGCAAGCAGGAACAGGTCAGGCGGCCTGAAGTCCTGGCCCGCCAGTTCCGGGCGGAGCACGCCGACCGGAACTGCAGCCGCTTCCGGTGTCACGAGCGCCTCGATCAGGAATGTCAACGCCACGACGTTGAAGATCGTGTGGCGCCGTCCGTTCAGGTCGAGCGTGTAGAACCAGGCAACCACCGCGCTCACCAGGACCGCGGCGCCGGCGGCGAGAACGATCAGCACGTCGGACGACCCGCGGTTCCGGATTCGCCTTTCGTGACCGGTACGACACCAGCGATCGGATGCCCGAGCGCTGCGGTGAGCACGTCGACGAACTCGTTGGTGATCGTGTCGATGTCGAACGTGCGCTCGGCCGCTCGACGTGCCGACGCTCCCATGTCGATCCGCAGGGCTGCGTCGTCGACCAGGCGGCGAGCAGCGGCGACGAATTCGTCGGCATTGCCCGGGTCGACTACGAGCCCGGCGCCGTTGGACTCGATGGTGCGCGCGGCGAGGTTCTCGTGGGGGATCGCGCCCAGGATCGCTCGACCCGCACAGTGGTAGGTGAGCACCTTCGAGGGCACCGAGAACACGCCCGCGTCGGGCTCGAGCAACACCAGCAGTATGTCTCCGGAACCCAACATGTCAGGAAGATCGGCATAGGGCTGAAACGAGATGAGCCCCATCTCGTCGCCGACGACCCGTTCGGCGAGCCACGACGCGCCGAGGCCCTCGGACGCGACGATGACCCGAACATCATCCCGATCCGCAAATGCATGGCCCAAGGCGAGCAGCATGTTCGGATCGTGCTTCAGACCGAGCGTGCCTGCGTACAGCAGCACTTTGTCGTCGTCATTGATGTGATGCCGTTCGGACCACGGATTCGGCCTCGGCGAGAGCGGCACTTCGTCGAGCGGCGCCCAGTTCTGGACGACGGTCACCTTCGACTCGTCGGCTCCCCACTCGGCGAGCAGGCCGAGGAAGTCCGTACTGATGACCACCACCTGCGCGCTCGATTTCACCAGCCACCTCTCGACGGCGACGAAGCTGCGGCCGGCGAACCGACGGGCTCGCCCACCTCGCTTGTCGAAGTGTTGGCTGATCGCCATGCTGTAGATGTCCTGCTGCCAGAAGACGACGGGAATCCTGCTCAATCGCAAGCCAACCTGCAGGACCAGTGCCGAGATGAGCGGGGCGTTCGCCGAGATGACCACGTCCGGCGACGTTGCCCGTACTTGCCGCATGAAGCGCCAGCCGTACTCGAACTCCTGCACGGCGCGACGACGTGCCGAATACTTCGAGAACTCCCGGCGCAGCGTGATCCCGACACTCCTGAAACCGCTTCCTCCGCTGTCACCGACGGCCCCGTGCGGGGTCTGGAACGACGCGCAGTACACGTGGGTGACATCGACGCCTCGTCCCGCCAGGCTCCTCGCCAATTGAGCTTGGAACGGGTGGCCGGAGAAATCGTGCACGACGACCCGCGCGGTGCCGCCGCTCTTCGATCTCAGCCTCGCCACCTCGCAGATGTTACCGCTCCGCCGTCGAGACAGACGCTCATGTCGACGCACAGTCGAGGGCCAGGACGTTCAGCCCGAACTGCTGCCGATCCGGCGCGCTCGCCGCCGGAGCCCACGGACAACACGGTGGGGAAAATACGTGGCACGGACTCGGCGGGGGGTCGTGTTGACGGGCCACTCGAGCAATTCCGGCCACTGCTGTTGAATGATGTCTTGCATGAACGCCCCTTCGATGCGGGAGCGGCGGGGGAGGGACGTGATCACTTCCACGATCTCTCGGTGGTTCATCGGAAAGATCGTGAATCCCGGACCGAAGTACTCGGCGTACGGCCAGACACCCGCCCAGCTACCGTGTCGCGTGTCCAAGTACTCGAGGTCGAGCAGAGCGAGGGAATCCGGTGCTTGGGAGCTCTGCTTCCAACGATCGGCTCGTTCGAGAACCGTTGGCGACGAGGCGACATGTCGTTCGGCAGCTGTGAGTACCGACGGATCCTGAATGCCGATGCTCAGGCCGAGTCCGTGCAGTGCGAGACGTTCGGTGGTGATGTGAGTGTCTTCACGGTCGGTCGGCAACCAGTGGGCTCGCCTGGACAGGTCTCCAAGCTGTGCGTTGAGGCGGACCCGTCCGCGGTCGAGCGACCGGAAGGTCGTCGTGGCGTTCAAGCCTCGTGGTTCCCCAACGCTGCAGCCGGTTCGGTAAACCCAGCGCCGGAGGTCCTCTGGCGTTGCTTGCAACATCGAGACGCGTTGGTGTGGAAGTTCGAGACGTCGGGCGATCTGGGTGGCGACATGAGCATCGGTGACTCCGCCGATGTCGGGGATCTCGAGGGTGTAGAGAGCAAGTTCGTCCACCCGATCGCGCGCACATGACAGCAGCATTCTCGAGTCGTTACCTGCGGTGAGGGGCAGATAGCACGGGTACACGTCCATGACAGCGCTCATGCTGCGGCGAACGATCTCGGCGACACGGTGGGCGCTCTCTTCCGCATCGAAGCTGCCGCGTGGCCGCCAGGTCGGACCATGGCGCACCGCTTCCCAACGGTGCAGGTCGAGGTGGTGGTTGGGCAGGAGCCGATCGATGCCGTGACGGGAGGTCAGCCCGAACGGCAGGGTTGACGTGGTCAGGGGCATGCCAAGGGCATTGCTCAGCTCCGTTCGGTCGAGCGTGTCATCCTCGTACGGGATCAACCCCGGCGTCGAGGCCGCCATCTCGTGACAGGAAGAGAACACCGCGGAGTATGAACCGGTCGCGTCTGGGTAGATCGCCGGAGCGGTGACGTTGACGAGGGCCGCGAGGAACCGTCCGGCCAGGTCGCCGAGGTATGTGAGCGGGTTCTGACCGGGCTCGACCGATACCGACGAGTTGTCGACGAGAAGATGACCGTCCGGCGTGATGGGATAGCCCAACAGCCAGCCCAGACGGACTCCGGCATCGTCGACAATGGAGATCGTTGGAAGGCTGGGATGGCGGGCGAGCGTCCATGTGCCGATGACGTCAGCCTCCCAACCCACCGGGGTGTCGACCGACCGGGACAAGATGAATTGCTCGACGAGGTCGGATCGAGGCCCACGCTCGGCCAACGCACGGAGTGTATAGGGGTGGCGCTTGTCGGATCCCGTCATGTCTCTTCGCTCCCGTTTGGCAGGTTTGGCCTCGATCCGAAGTCTCGACTCGGCCCCTCAGGGTAGCGAAGGACGCCGTGGCATCTCCCCCAGTTGGAATCGTCGGCCGCACGCAGCAGCACGAGGCGAGGAATCCGATTCATCGGCCTCGGTATCATCGTGCGCACTGCGGCGAGATGAACTCCGACGTGCCGACTCGAGACGGGAACCTGTGACCATCACCACCGACACACTTCTGGCAGACGCCGAGCCGCTGCGCAGCCCCGGGTTGGCGGGGCTCGTGAAACGCCGATGGAAGCCATTGACGGCGCTCGGCGCGGTGGCGGGCGCGGCAGCCGTGTCGGAGGCGCTGATTCTCGTGCTCATCACGAGGGTGGCCTTTGCGGTGTCGGACGGAGACGACACGATCGGTCTGGGCGCTGGACGTTCAGTGGCGGTGGGCGGTGCCTTCGGCGTGGCGATCGTGCTCATCGTGGTGACGATCTGTCTCCAGATCACCTCCGCATGGCAGTCGTCGCGCCTCACGGCGCTCGTGATCGCCGACATCCGGCTCGATCTCTCCGATGCGTTCCTCGACGCCACCTGGTCGACCCAGCACGGTGAACGCACCGGGCAGCTGCAGGAACTGCTCACCACGTTCATCCGAGGCGGCGCACGCCTGGTCAGCTCCGTGTCCACTGGCACGACCTCCGCCGTCAGCTTGTTGGCGATGGTCATCGCCGCAGCCTTCGTCGACCTGACCGCCGCCACCCTGCTGTTCGGCTTGATCTTCGTCCTCGCCCTCGCCATCAGGCCGCTCAACCGCCTCGTCAACGAGGAGGCAGAGCGCACCGCAACGGCCGGGATGGAGTTCGCCACGTCGCTCAGCGAGGTCTCGCAGCTCGGCCTCGAGATGCACATCTTCAACGTGCAACCGAACGCCAAGTCGAGGCTCGCACACCTCATCCGCCGCAACCAGGTGACGAACCAGCGTCTCGACTTCTGGTATCAGTTCATCCCGACGACGTACGCCAGCATGTCCTATCTGGCGCTGCTCGCAGCGCTCGGCGGCATCTGGCTGATCGGTGAGGCCGATCTGTCGGCCATCGGCGCCGTGACCCTGTTGATGTTCCGGGCGATTCGCTACGGCCAGGCCGTCCAGCTGAAGCTCACCGAGATCAATGCCAACCTGCCGTTCCTCCACCAGCTCGACACCGAGCTGGCCCGGTACCGGTCGGGCCGGCAGTCAGACCTCGGCGGAAGCGTCGGCGACGTCGGAGCGCTGGCGCTCGCGGGAGTCTTCTTCGAGTACCACGACGGCCTCCCGGTGCTGCGTGGCATCGATGCCACCATCGACGCTCGCGAAGTGGTCGGTCTGATCGGTCCATCGGGCAGCGGGAAGTCCACGCTGGTCCAGTTGCTCCTCGGCCTGCGGGATCCGACGGCGGGAAGCGTGCTCGCCGACGGTCGCGACATCCGATCGCTGTCGAAGACCGAGTGGGCCCGCAAGGTCACGTTCGTCCCGCAGGACGCGCACCTAGTGGCCGGGACCGTTGCCGACAACATCCGGTTCTACCGAGATGACATCACCCAGGACCAGATCGAGAACGCCGCACGCCTGGCCAATCTGCACGACGATGTCCAGCAGTGGCCCGAGGGCTACGACCGACAGGTCGGCGAGCAGGGCAGCCATCTCTCCGGCGGCCAGCAACAGCGCCTCATCATCGCGCGGGCACTCGTCGAGGAACCCGACGTGTTCATCCTCGACGAACCGACGAGCTCGCTCGACGTCCGATCCGAGCAGCTCATCCGGACCACACTCGACGGCCTTCGCAATCGCATGACGATCGTGATCATCGCCCACCGGCTGTCGACCCTTGACATCTGTGACCGCATCATGGTGCTCATCGACGGAGAACTCAAGGCGTTCGACACCCCGGGCAACCTCGAGGAGAGCAACGACTTCTACCGGGAGGCGCTCGTCATCTCCGGCATGCGCTGACGGGCCAGCGCTGACGACCCCTCCTACACTGGCAGCAATGGCCCCAGGGAACACAGCGACAACGCAGGGGCCCGCTCCGGCCCGATCACGGGCGTTCACCGTGCTGGCAGCGGTGTCGCTGGTGGCGGTCGGTGTTGCCTGCTCGACCGAGTCGACGGCCTCGATTGCCGACGAATCCCTCGCGGTGTTCGTCGGGTTCAACGAGGAGGAGCGCCTGCTCGGGTTCGAAGAGGACCTCGGCACCCCCGTCGACGTGGTCGTGACCATGGCCGATGCGAGCTCGGCCGACGCCATGAAGGGCTCGGTCTACGGACAGTTCGCCGGCCCCGATGCCTACCTCCCCGAACTGTCGGACCGCGTGAACGTGGTCGTGTCCGTCCCCGTCGCCTTCGGGCCTGGCGGCATGCCTCGAACGCCCGAGGGGCGTGAAACGATCGCGTCGAATTTTGGCGCAATCGTCGCCGGTGAGCACGATGACGACTTCCGTGCGGTGGCCGAGTACATCGTGGACGCCGGGTACGGCGACGCCATCATCCGGCTCGGACACGAGTTCGACGGTGACTGGGCTCCGTACGCGTCTCGCGGCAACATCGAGGACTACATCGCTGCGTATCGCCACGTGCACGGTGTGTTGGGATCGGAGTCACCCGGGTTCCGGTTCGACTGGACGTCGATGGTGCCCGACTTCGTCGAGCACGGCCTCGACGCCTACCCAGGCGACGAGGTCGTCGACATCATCGGCCTCGACGTCTACTGGCGCGAATCCGAACCGATCAGTGCCGAGCAGTGGGATCGCATCGAGACGGTCCTGCAAACCCACCTCGACTTCGCTCAGGCTCGCGGCAAACCGGTGTCGTACCCCGAGTGGGCCCGTTCGTTCGCCGACGAGCCGAGCTTCATCGACCGGCTGCACGACTGGTTCTCGCAGTTGCCGAGCTCCGGCCCGGGCAGCTTGGAGTACCAGGCGTACTTCAACGAGGTCGGCCTGCTCAACGACGAGTTCTATCCCTACGATCTGGAGAAGCTGCCGAACGTGAAGCAGCGGTACCTCGAGTTGTTCGGGTCCCGATGAGGCCCTCGGGCGCCGGAAGTCGTGTCGTCGGGCTACCGGCGAGCGGTCGCGTGCACCGCATCGATCAGTAGGCGGGCGGCTGCGGTCCACGAGAACTGTTCTCTGCAACGATCGATGGCGGACGACGAGTACCGGTCGAGGAGATCGCCATCGTCGATGACCTCGACGATGGCGAGAGCGAGATCGGCTTCGTTCTCGGCGGTGATGACGCTCTCGCCGTCGAGCAGCGGCAGTCCGGCGGTGTTGTGGGTGAGGCACGCCACCGTGACGGAGTTGAACACGTAGTCGAGCGCCTTGAGCTTGAACCCGCCGCCGAGGGACTCGGACACCACACCGACCCTGCACTGTCCCAGGAATGTCGTCGCGTCGTCGACCCAGCCCAGCAGGCTCGTCGCACGCAGGTCGGGTTCCAGCTCGCGTCGGAACTCCGCCGGCATGCTGCCCGCCACGTGCAACTCGACCCCGGCGTCGTGGAAGACGTCGTCGGCCGCTCGAAGGAACCGGCGGAGGCTCTCCTGCTTGACGTGCCACTCGAAGCTGCCCAGGATTCCGACCCGACGCGGACGCTCGCTCGCCGGGACGGGTTGCACGTGCGCCGTGCTGGACCACCCGGGCGACACGACGACATGGGTTGCATCCGGCGCATCCGCCTCGAATCGGCTCCGGTCGTCGGTGGTGATCGAGCTGACGACATCCGCGAGGCGGGCCGTTCGCCGTTCGAGGCGCTGCGTCTTTCGTGCCTCCAACTCGAGCACGGGCTTGTGCGGGTCGGTCCACGGTGTGGCGTCGGCAACCCCGCGTCGCATGCTGCTCTCGTGGTTGTGTGCGAGGTACACCATCTGCGCCGCATCCCGGCGGCGTTCCAACAGCGGCGTCACCCACGCCGCCTGCAGACCATCGATGACGACGACGTCCCACGCGCCGTGCTCGACGAGATGCTCGACCCGTGAGCGGACGGCAGGAGCGGAGCACGCGAACGACTGGTTCGGAAGCGACGATCCCAGGCTCTGCCACGGCCGGCGAAACGACGCGTCGACCGCCTCGTAGCGGACCGAAGTCGCCGGAAGGTCATCTGCCCGTACCCCATTCGCGCCCTGTCCGGCGATGCCGACCATCGTCACCTCGACACCGCTCTCGGCGACCGCGCCGGCGAGCCCGTGCGAATACTTCAGGGCGCCGGTACTCAGATCGTCCGCGATCTCCGGGGTGATCCAGAGCCACCGCCCGATCGAATCGTCACGCACCGGCGCCGGCCCTCGAGGGGTTCGCCGAACCCCGATCACGTATTCCCCGTCGCGACGATCCACGACGAACATCGAGTCCGGTTGCCCACCACGCCGCCACGTCGTTACGGTACCAGACACAATGTTGGCGGCACCGATACACCCTCACCCACATCGTGGGCTGCTTCGGTCACATGGCTGGACGACCCGTTGACACGTATCGCCATCGGCGTCCTCACGTACCTGCGTCCGGTCGGACTCGCGCGGCTCCTGGAGGAACTCGATCAACTCGCGATCCCCGACGACGTCGACACCCGGGTGTTCGTGGTCGACAACGATCCCGAACGATCGGCTGAAGCAACGACGCAACGCCACGAATCGTCGTCCACACTCGCGTTGACGTACGTCCACGAACCGACCCGCGGCATCAGCGCAGGGCGCAACGCAGCCATCGCCGCAGCGCGCGACTGGGACGCCGACGCCATCTGCTTCATCGACGACGACGAGTGGCCCGACCCGAACTGGTTGGTCGAACTCGTGTCGACCGCTCGACGCACCGGCGCCGATGTCGTCACCGGTCCCGTTTTCCCGGTCTTCGAGGAACCACCACCGAGCTGGATCGTGGACGGTGGCTACTTCGAGCGGCCGCGTCACGACCACGACGGTCTCATCGAGTACGCCACGACGTCGTCGGTCCTCATCGACCTGGCCTGTCTGGAGGACCGGGCGGAGCCGTTCCACCTCGACTTCGGTCTCACGGGCGGAAGCGACACGCACCTGTTCGCCGAACTTTACGAGGCGGGATACCGCATCGCGTGGTGCGACCGGGCCCACGTGTACGAGACGATCCCTGCGACGAGGGTCGACGCCTCGTGGCTGCTGCGCCGCGAATACCGCCGGGGTCAGACCATGAGCCGTTCACTCCGGCGGCGCGATCCGCGAGTGGTGCGCTACGTGAGGCGAATCGGGAACGCACTCCTCCAGATGGTGTCCGGGCTGGTCGGTCTCGTCATCGGTCTCCCGTTCGGACGCGCACGGTGGTTCCGCGGCGCCAAGAAGATCGTGCTCGGTGCCGGCATGGTGACCGGACTCACCGGATCGGGCTACCAGGAGTACCGCAAGGTCCACGGGAACTGAGTCGCGGCGGTTCTCGGAGCGTCGGGGCACCCTGATCGAGTTCGCTACGCCTCAGGATCGCAGCGACTCAGCCCTCGCGCACGGCTCGGGTGGCGACGTCGCGATACATGCGGCTCAGGTCGTCGTACTGGGCCTCGAGCCCGCGTGCCGGATTCGCCCGCCGCTCGGCCTCGTCGACGATCCGACTCCTCAGTGCCTGGTCGCCGAGGATCCGTTCGATCGCGAGTGCCAGGAGATCGGCGTCGAG
>JBGTIA010000045.1:0-4808 GCA_041745835.1 Ilumatobacteraceae bacterium
GTGGAGCCGGTCGGTTCTGGTCCGTGCGCAACGATTCGTCGATCACGTTCCCCGACGGTGACGCCTTCGTAGAGTTCGACGAGCCCGGCAATGCGAAGACGGTCGCTCGCCTCGACGCGATCGACCTTGGTGACGGCACCACCCGGATCGAAACCGAAACACTGGTCGCAGGGACCGACGTGGCAAGCACGCGCAAGTTCGGTCCGTACTGGGCGTTGATCAGACTGCCGAGCGGACTGATCCGGCGCAGCTGGCTGGCGGCCATCGAACGACGGGCGTGCCGATGACCATTCGTGAGCTCATTCCTCGCCGGGCGCAGGGTCTCCCGCCGGGCCAACGCCACGTGCGGACGTTCCCGCGCTTCTCCGACAATCCATTGCGTGTGGCACCGCCGATCGGGCCGGTCACCCTCACCGTGTCGATCGACGGCAACCCGATCCGCACCCTCTCGGCCGACGACCTTGACCGATTCGACCAAATCGACCAGGTGAGCGACTTCCACTGCGTGACCACCTGGACCTATCGCAGTGCACACTGGGGCGGAGTTCGATTCCGCGAGCTCGTCGCCACGGTGTTCGAGGGCGCCGCGCCTCCCTACCTCGTCGCCCACGCCGCCGACCGGATGAGTGCCATCTACATCACCGAGGATCTCGACCACGACAACCTCCTGCTCGCCACGAGACTCGACGACCAACCACTCGATCAACGGCACGGCGCGCCACTCCGATTGGTCAGTCCCGACCAGTACGGCTACAAGAACATCAAGCACCTCGTCGGACTCGACTTCCGCCACGAAGAACCGACTTCCACCTTGGGACCGAAGGAACACATGCGCGCACGGGTCGTGACCGAGGAACGACACTCGACGCTGCCGAACTGGGCCGTGAAAGCCCAGTATCGCCTCTCGATCATCCCGACTGCCCTCGTCGCCGAACGAACCCTCCGTTCGTCGTCCCGCCACCCGTGACGTCGGACAGTGCCTGACCACTACCCGACGCGCCCCCACGCAGAGTCGCAGCTCCTCGGCGTGGTACCGCTACGTCGGCAGGGCTCATCTCGTGTCACGTACTGGCAGGAGAGCATCGCGCAGCGCAGGAGCGAAGATGTTCGCTGGCCTTGCCGTCGAATCAGTTGTCCAACCAGTGATGGAAGGAGGCCGTTCAGTCGGCGGAGGAGTTGCTGCGGGAGATCGTCTCGGTGACCAGCCGCTGCACGCCGGCAACGTTGGTCTTCATCGTCGCGAAGACGCGTTCCATCGTGACCGGTTCGTGTCCGTCGACGCCTGCGTCGTAGTCGGTGACGAGCGCAACGGTGGCGTAGCGGAGGCCCAACTCTGCAGCGAGCACGGCTTCTGGATAGCCGGTCATGTTGACGACGTGCCAGCCCATTGCTCGGAACCAACTCGACTCGGCGCGCGTCGAGAACCGGGGCCCGTTGATCACCACCATCGTGGCGCCGTCGACGACGTCGAGGCCGACCGCACGCCCGGAGGTGATCAGCTCGGCGCGGAGGTCGGCGTCGTACGGGTCGGCGAAGCTTTGGTGGTGCAGCCCGCCGAGCGGGTCGGGACCCGGTCCACCGGTGTCGTGGTACGTGTCGGCGCGTCCCCACGTCCGGTCGACGACCTGGTCGACGACGACGAATTGACCGGGGTGGATGTCGGGCTGAAGCGAACCGACCGAGCACGGGGCGATGACGCGTCGGACGCCCAACTCCCGCAGTGCCCAGACGTTGGCCCGGTAGGGCACTCGGTGCGCCGCGAACTCGTGGTTGCGACCATGGCGCGCGATGAACGCCACCGTCCGGCCCGCGATCGTGCCGATCGTGACCGGAGCCGCCGTCGAACCGAAGGGCGTGTCGACGACGACATCGAGCGCGTCGTCGAGGAACTCGTAGAATCCCGATCCCCCGAACACGCCCCACTCTGCAGTGCCCATCGATGTTGGATCCATGGCGGTCACGTCGCTTCCGCCGCAGCTGCGGTCTCGGTCGAGATCGAATCGTCAACGATGGTGGCGGTGTCGCGGCGTCGGCGCAGCCACTGCTCGAAACGCGCCCACATCCAGAACGACAGCCCGACGACCGCCCAACCCGCAAGCACATCGATGACGTAGTGCTCGCCGAGATAGACCAGCGAGATCCCCATGACCAGCGGATAGGTGAGCGAGAGCAGTCGCAGCCAACGACGGCTGATCTTCTGCCAGAAGAACGCGACGACGAACAGCGAGAACGCAGCGTGCAGCGAGGGCATCGCGGCGGTCGTATTCGTCCAGTCCCGGCCGTCGACCCACACGTGGATGAATCCGTCGAAACCGAGGTGTCGCCAGCCGTTGCCCGAGGTGCGCCGCAATGGCGGGAGCGCGTCGAGCTGGCGTCTGTCGCCACCCGCTGCCATCCAGGGTGGCGCGGTCGGCAGCAGGATGAACATCACACAGGCGATGGCGAGCACGGTGGCGAAGCGTCGCATGAAGCGGATCCACTGTCGCTGGTTGGTGATCCACAGGATGGCGATCGCAGCGACCGGCACGACGAAGTGCGAGAAGTACACGACCGACGCGATCACGTCGTAGTAGCGCACCTCGGCGCCCAGGAACGTGCGTTGGAGCCACACGACAGGATCGGCGCCGAGGAACATCACCCGGTCGATGTTGCGCACGCTCTCGACCTGCAGCGGCATGCCGAGCTGGTCGGCGGCGCCGCGGGTCTCGTCGTAGGCGAACCACATCGCCGCGTACAGAAGCAGCCCGAGCGGCAGAGCTCGCCAAGCGCTCCACGGCTTGCCGATGTGGCCGATCGCCAGGAACACGGCGACGGAGATCCCGACCGAGATGCGGTCGATGATCACCCCGTATTCCAGGAACCAGGCGAGATACGCGACGCCGTAGGCGACGAGCAGCACCAGGCGGACACGGCGCAACCAGGTCGATGTGGTCGGCTCCGGTGCGTCGTCGGGTTGGGCGTCATCGGGTTGGGCGTCGCTGACGTCGAGACGGGCGCCTTGGTCGCCGAGGCGCGACGGTGCGGCGAGGCCCCGCTGCGCGCTCGCCGACGTCACCATGGGCCACGACGGTAGTGCCGAGCGTCGAATCGTTCGGTGCCCCGTCGCGAAACAACGTCGAAACCACACCAGCACCGGCACTGGCCATGACATGCTCGCGTTGTGGACGCCATCAGTCACCGTGCCGAGGTTCTCGACGGACGATGCCGCGGCCCTGCGCTCGGTCTCGCCCGGGTCACCGTCGGTCTGCTCTGGCTGGCGAACATCCACTGGAAGGTGCCGAACGACTTCGGTGAGGCGTCGGGCGGCGGGCTCTTCAAGTATTCCGAGTCGGTCACCCGGAACTCGCCGTTCGCACCGTTCACGTGGGTGACCGAGGAGATCATCCTGCCGAACTTCGGGTTCTTCGGATGGTTCACGCTCGTCATCGAGACCGCTCTGGCGATGCTGCTGATCATCGGGTATCGCACGAGGATCGCTGCGCTCGCCGGTGCCGCGATGTCGATTCCGATCGGGTTGTCGGTGCTGTACTACGACCGCGCCGACGAGTGGTCGTGGGCCTACATCCTGATGATCACCGCCCACATCATGGTGTGGGCCTCCGACGCCGGTGCCCACCTCGGCGTCGACGGCGTCCTGCGCCGCAGGAACCCAGACGCGGCCCGGCGGGCGATCACCACGATCGGCGTGATCACGACCATCATCGGACTGGCCGGCCTGTTCGTCAGCCGGTCGGTTTCGTTCACCGGACGCCAGGTCGCTCTGCTCGGCAGCGACGCCGGTTTCGTCGACGCCGACGGACAGCTCGTGCGGCGCTGGGAACTCAAGTTCCTCTGGTTCAACCCGCTCTGGGCGATCCTCACCATCGTCGCCGGCGTGCTGTTGCTCGTGGCGATTCGCCAACTGCTGGCAGCCCGCGTCGCCGGGATCGGCCTGATCGCGCTCGCTGTCGTCGTGTTCGCCACGCGCACGTTCGACTATCTACGCGACGACGGCGCCATCCAGCGGATCTCGACAGGATCGAACGCCGCCGTCTGGGGCGGCCTCGGCCTCGCAGCGTTGCTGTTCGAACGGGCCGCCCGGCGCTCACCGGACGACGCATCCACCTGACTCGTGCTCCGACGCTCGACACTCGTCGGCATCGTCCCGTGGACGCTCGCGGCGGCGCTGATCGCAGTCAGCGTCAGCCTCGGGCGACAGCTTCAAGCCGACCGTCCGGAGGTGTTCCTGGGTGCGGCGCCACTCGTCGGGCAGGATCCCCGCGACGGCTGGGACTGGCGGTTCAGCTGGGCACTGGTCGGCGCAGCAGGCGTCGCAGCGTTCCTCACCTGGTGTGTGTGGAGCGGACGCTGGTCCACGTGGTCGATGCGGATGGTGAGCCTCGTCACCGCGGCGTCGGCGGGAGCGTTCGCCGTGCTGTTGGCGCTCACCGACGGACGCATTGGTCTGCTGCGCGGTGCCGACCACGAGACCGAGTACCTCGCCAACCTGCCGATCACGCCGCCGGCACGGGAGTTCGTTCGCGACTTCGTCGCCGACCTCCAGCAGTACTCGGTGCACGTTCGTGGGCACCCGCCAGGGTTCGTCTTGCTGCTGAAGTCCCTCGACGCGATCGGCCTCACCGGTCCGTGGCCGGTCGTGGCACTGTCGGTGATCGGAACGGTGGCAGTGCCGCTGGCGGTGCTCTGTGCGGTTCGCGCCGTCGCCGATGACGACTGGGCACGGCGCATCACTCCCCTGCTCGCAGTGAGCCCGTACGCCCTGTGGATGATGACGTCCGCCGACGCCGTGTTCAGCGCAATCGCCGCCT
>JBGTIA010000046.1:0-7109 GCA_041745835.1 Ilumatobacteraceae bacterium
ATCGCGCTGCTGCTGCAACGTCGGCAGTACGGTCGGGCCGATCGTGACGAGGCAGCCGCCTGGCGGCTCGCCGACGAAGTCCGACCGCTCGAGCCGTGGGTCGCTCGCCTGCCGCTCGTGCGCCTCCTGCGGTGGGGTACGGCCACGCTGATCCTCGTCGGCCTGGTGCTGATCCCGTTGATGCTGCGCACCGATCAGATCATCAAAGCCACCGCAGTGGCCGTGTTCGCCGTGATCGGGCTGTCGCTGGTCGTGCTGTCGGGATGGGCGGGGCAGATCTCGCTCGGCCAGATGGCATTCGTGGCGATCGGCGCCGCCGTCAGCGGCAAGTGCACCATCACGTGGAACGTCGACATGTCGCTGGCGCTGCTGCTCGGCGGCGCCGCCGGGGCGGTCGCCGCCTTGGTCGTGGGCCTCCCGGCCCTCCGATTGCGGGGGCTCTACCTCGCAGTGACCACCCTGGTGTTCGCACTCGCCGTCAACTCGTGGCTGCTGAACCGCCAGTTCTTCGACTGGGTGCCCCAGGAACGGATCGAACGGCTTCCCCTGTTCGGACGCATCGACGTGTCGACGCCGACGCGCTTCTACGTCTACACGCTCGTCGTGCTCGCGCTCGCGTACATCGCGCTGCGAGGCGTCCGCCACAGCCGCACGGGTCGCGCCATCGTGGCACTGCGCGAGAACGAACTGGCCGCGCAGGCGTTCTCGGTGTCACCCGTACCCGTGAAGTTGACGGCCTTCATCATCTCGGGGTTCGTCTCGGGGGTCGCCGGCGGGCTGTTCGTGCACCTCAGCCAGAGCTTCGACCTCACCAGCTACGGCGCTGGTGCCAGCCTCGACGTGTTCACCGCAGCCGTGGTGGGCGGGCTCGGCTCGTTGTTCGGTGGCGTGCTCGGCGCGGTGTTCCTGCGTGGGAGCCAATGGTTCATCACCGCACCCGAGTGGCGCTTGTTGTCGTCGGCGCTCGGCGTGCTGTTCGTGCTCCTAGTCCTTCCCGGCGGCCTGGCCAGCCTCGTGATCAAGATCCGCGACTGGTACATCTCCCTGGTCCTTCCGGACCCGACCCCGCAGGACCGTGAGATCGATCCGGTCCTTTCGGACCCGACCCCGGAGGACCTCGAGATCGATCCGGTCCTCCCGGACCCGACCCCGGAGGACCTGGAGTCAGCCGGACGGAGTTCGACGTGACGGCACCGGACCAATCCACGCACGTCGTTCGGCGTTTCGGCTACGGGGTGCGGCATCCGAAGCAGTGGATGACCGATCTGTGCGGCGGCGAGGCGGCCTTCCCGCTGCTCGTCCTGTTCGGGCTCAACGCCGTCGACGAACTCGACCGCGCGGCGTTCGGCATCCTGCTGCCCGAGATCCGTGAAGAGTTCGGCATCGACATCCAGACAGCATTGTCATTGGTGGCGCTGTCGGCAGTCGCCGCGTTGGCGCTGCAGGTTCCCATCGGCCAGTTCGCAGACAAGTCGCGGCGAATCCCTCTCGTCGTCTATGGCGCGCTGGTCTGGGGATTCTTCTCGGGGATGACCGGCCTCGCCACCGGCCTGATCCTCCTCACGATCGCCCGATCAGGATCGGCGCTCGGCAAGGCGGTCATCGATCCGACGCACAACTCCTTGATTGCCGACTACTACCCCGTCGAAACTCGATCGCGCGTCTACAGCTTCCATCGAGCAGCCAACGCAGTCGGAGCGTTCGTCGGCCCGCTGAGCGCAGGGTTGTTGGCGTACTACTTCGGATGGCGGACGCCGTTCTTCGTGTTCGTCGTTCCGACGGTGATCTTCGCGGTGTTGGCGATGCGGCTCAGCGAGCCGACCCGAGGCCGTTGGGAACGCCACGCGACGGGCGCCAGCCAGGAAGTCATCGACACCGAGGAGGAGTCGCCGTCGTTTGCCGAGAGCTGGCGAACTGCCCACAAGGTGAAGTCGCTGCAGCGGCTCTGGTGGGCCCTCCCCTTTCTCGCCACGTCGCTCATCGGCTTCCTCACGCTCGCCTCGTTGTTGTACGAGCAGAAGTTCAACCTGGACGAACGCGCTCGCGGCGTCGCTGCAGCGATCTCCGAGCCGTTCCAGGTGGTCGGTCTGATCATCGGGGCGCGCATCGCCACTCGACGCTTCATCGGCAACGTCAAAGGCCTGGTCCGGTTCCTCGCATCGATCGCGATCCTCACGTCGGTGGCCACGGTCGGGTTCGTCTTCTCGCCGAACATCGTCATCGCCGTCGCGTTCAACTGCGTGATCTCGGGTGCCCTGGCGATCATCGGACCGGGCATGCTCGCTGCGTTGTCGTTGGCGATCCCACCGCGCGCTCGCGCCACCGGCTTTGCGATCGGCTCGCTCTGGGTGATCCCCGGTCTCGCCATCCTGCCACTGATCGGATGGATCGCCGACAACTGGTCGATCGAGATCGGCATGCTGGTCATGATTCCGATGTTCGTGATCGGCAGCGTGCTGTTGCGCAGCGTCGCCGAGGTGATCGACGCCGACATCGCCCAGGTGTGGCAGTCCGCAGCCGCTCGATCCGAGGTGCTCTACGACCGGCGTCGGGGTCACACCAGCCTCCTGCTGCTGAAGGGCGTCGAGGCCGGCTACGAGAACCGCACCGTGCTGCACGGGATCGATCTGCGCCTCGACGAGGGCGAGGTGGTCGCGCTGCTCGGCACCAACGGTGCCGGCAAATCGACGCTGCTGAAGTCGATCAGCGGCATCGTCGAGGCCGATCGCGGTGCCATCGTGCTCGACGGACGCGACATCACGCACGCTCCGCCGAACGAGATCGCCGCACTCGGCATCGTGCAGATGCCCGGCGGTCAGGGGGTGTTCGGCTCGCTGTCGGTGAAGGAGAACCTGGAATTGGCCGGATGGACCAACCGTCGCGACCCGGCAGGCGTCGACGCGGCCACCGCCGAGGTACTCGAGATGTTCCCCGTGCTCGCCGACCGGCTCGACTCGCCGGCGGCGAACCTGTCGGGCGGCCAGCAGCAGATGCTGGCGCTCGCGATGAGTTTCGTGATGCGACCCAAGGTGCTGCTGATCGACGAGTTGTCGCTCGGCCTCGCGCCGGTGGTGGTCGCTCAGCTCCTGCCGATCGTGCGCCGCATGGCCGACGACGGGGTGACCGTGGTGCTCGTGGAGCAGAGCGTCAACGTGGCACTCACCGTTGCAGAGCGGGCCTACTTCATGGAACGCGGCACGATCAGGTTCGACGGACCGACCGCCGAGCTGCTCGAACGACCCGACCTGCTGCGCTCGGTGTTCCTGTCCGCCGCCCACTCCGACGGTGGCCCATCCAACAACGGTGACACCGTCAGCACGGACGGCCACGAGCTCGATCCGCTCGACCGGGCTGTGATCGACCGGGCCGTGATCGACCGCACCGGCGCACCGGTGCTGTCGGTGAGCGAGGTGTCGTTGACGTTCGGCGGGATCCGAGCCGTCGACGGGACCTCGTTCGATGTCTGGCCACACGAGATCGTCGGCGTGATCGGCCCCAACGGCGCCGGCAAGACCACCGTGTTCGACCTGATCTCGGGGTTCACGCCGCTCGACGCCGGCCAGATCGTGCTCAACGGCCGCAACATCA
Organism: Ilumatobacteraceae bacterium; assembly: GCA_041745835.1. GTDB lineage: Bacteria > Actinomycetota > Acidimicrobiia > Acidimicrobiales > Ilumatobacteraceae > Sva-07. The sequence goes on from JBGTIA010000046.1 coordinate 3,589, forward strand.
CAGCACTGAACTCCTCGGGCCGCGCGGCGATGGGGCTCGGGCGTTCGTTCCAGGACGCCCGATTGTTTCCCGAGTTGACGGTGGCCGAGACCCTGGCGATCGCACAGGAGCGCTTCGTCGGCAGTCGAAGTGTGCTGGTTGCGGCGCTGCACCTGCCGATGGTCGTCGACTCCGAGCAGCACGTCGCGATCCGTGTCGACGAGCTGATCGAATTGATGGGCCTCGGCGACTATCGATACGACTTCGTCCGGGAGCTGTCCACCGGCACCCGTCGTGTCGTCGACCTGGCGTGCCTCGTGGCGCACCGGCCGACGGTGATCCTGTTGGACGAGCCCACCTCGGGCATCGCCCAACGGGAAGTGGAGGCGCTGGCACCGGTGATCCGACGCCTGCGCGACGAGATGGGCGCGAGCCTGGTCATCATCGAGCACGACATCCCGTTCGTGTCCGAGGTGTCCGACCGGCTGCTCGCGCTCGAACAGGGTCGGGTCATCGCGACCGGATCGCCAGCGGACGTTCTGGCCCATCCAGACGTCATCGAGTCATACCTCGGCACTTCCGGTGCCGCGATCACCCGATCAGGGGGAACGGAGTAGATCATGCAACCAGCACAGGCAGAGGGCGGGGGCTCCTCGTCGAACAATCTGAAGAAGTGGGGTCCGATCGGGGCGATCGTGCTCGTCGTGGCTGCCGTCGTCGGCATCGTGCTCGTCACGGGTGGCGACGACGACGACGGCGATGCCGGTGTCGACACGACGACTGCGGGCACCGAAGCACCGGACACCACCGACGCACCGGAGAGCACCGACGCGCCGGACGAGACCACGCCCGACGGCACCGAACCCGACAGCACCGAACCCGACGGCGAGGGAGGAGAAGGCGGCGGGGAGATCGCGTTCCCGCTCTCGTTCAGCCAGGCGCAGGAGCAGGGCATCGAGGTCGACTGGGGCGAGCGCTGCGACACCGAGACCGGCAACGTGGCGGTCAAGTGGTTCTTCGCGCCGGAGTGCTACGCCCCGTTCGAGGGTGACAACGGCGGCGACACGACGCGTGGCGTCACCGCCGACACCATCAAGGTCGTGCAGTACTTCGGACCCGACGACGATCCGATCATCAACTACCTGTCCGACGCCGTCGCTGTCACCGACACCAATGCGCAGTCCGAGCAGACCGCTCGCGACATGTTGGGCATGTTCGAGCAGTTCTACGAGTTCTACGGTCGCACGATCGAACTCGAGGCCTACGTCAGCACCGGGCTCGCCAACGACGAGGTCACTGCACGCGCCGACGCCGTACGGATCGCCGAGGACTTCGAACCGTTCGTCGTGCTCGGTGGGCCAGCATTGACGAACGCATTCGCCGACGAACTCACCGCACGCGACGTGATGTGCATCGGCTGTACGCCGGGCCAGCCGCCTGAGTGGTACGCCGAGCGCGACCCGTTCGTGTACGGATTGGCGATCAGCGCCGCGCAGAGCCGGGCGCACGCCACCGAGTTCATCTCGAACCAACTCGCGGGCGGCAACGCCGAGTTCGCGGGCGACGAGGCCTTCCAGGGCCAGCCACGCACGTTCGGCCACGTCTACATCTCGTCGAGCCCGGAGTCACCGGTGATTGGCGCAGCATTCGAGGCCGACCTCGCCGAGGGCGGGGCCACGATGGTCGAGTCGTTGCCGTATACGCTCGATCCCGGCACGATCCAGGCCCAGGCATCGCAGATCATCGCCAAACTGAAGTCGTCCGGGGTCACCACCGTGGTGCTCGTCAGCGACGGCATCGCGCCTCGGGATCTCACCAACGAGGCAACCGCCCAGGAGTACTTCCCCGAATGGGTGATCGCTGCGCCTGCGCTGTCGGACCTCACGGCGTTCGGCCGCACCTACGACCAGACGCAGTGGGCGAACGCCTTCGGTGTCACGCACGGCGCAGCGCGGGTCACACCCGAGATCGCCGGTTTCTACGGGTTGTACCAGTGGTTCATGGGTGCCGAACCCCCGGCGAAGGACACGATCGGCCTGTTGATGCCGAACTACACGTTCCTGGCCGCGAACCTGCAGGCGACCGGACCGAACCTCACGCCGGAGAGCTTCCGCGATGCACTGTTCGCCGGTACGGGAACGACCCCCGCCCTGACCCAACCGCTGCTCACCTACGGCGACAAGGGATTCTGGCCGGACACCGACTACAACGGCGTCGACGATGCGACGTTGATCTGGTGGGACGCAGCGGCGACGGGACCCGACGAGATCCGCAAGGACGGAACCGGCATGTGGACCTACGTCGATGGTGGCCGGCGCTACCTGCCGGGTGAGTGGCCGACCGACGTCAAGCTCTTCGATCCGGAGGGAGCCGTCACGATCTACGACGCGCCGCCACCGGAGGAGACCCCGCCGGACTACCCCAGCCCCGCCGGCTGACCCGTCGTTCTTCCCTCACCGTTCTCGTGAACAACTCCACGCGTTACGTGTGGAGTTGTTCACGAGATGGGAGGAGCGGCCGTTTCGTTGAAGGTCAGCAGGACCGGTCGGTCACCTCGGATCACGATCCGGCAGACCGACGCATGGTCGAGGTGGCAGTTGAACGAGATGTCGATGCCGACACCCAACGCCCACGCCACTGCGGACTTCATCGGTGAGACGTGACTGACGACGACGATGTTCGACGCTGCAGCCCGCGCCACGAGATCGGTGCACGCCGCCCGCACTCGAACGTCGAGCGCCGCCAGCGACTCGCCTCCCTCTGGCGTGAAGTGGGGATCGTCTCGCCAGCGCGACCAGATCTCCGACGGGACGTCTGCCTGTGGCGTCCCCTCGTACTGGCCGTAGGCGAGTTCCATCCACCGATCGTCGATCTCGACGGGCAGTCCGAACGCCGTCGCCGTCTGTGCGGCCCGACGGAGCGGGCTCGACACCACCTCGTCGACCTGACAGCGTTCCTGGACGTAGGCGGCCACGGCGACCGCCTGCGCTGCGCCGTGCTCGTCGAGGTCCTGGTCGAGGCGACCCTGCAACCGCCCTTCTCGGTTTGCCTGAGTTCGACCGTGACGCACGAGGATCAACACGGTGGCAGTGTTCCACAGGCCACGTGTGCGCAGGAAGCGTCAGCCCAAGCGTTCCGGTACCGCATCGAGTCGGCCGTCGTGTCGGAACGCTGCGCGCCGAGTGGTGTCGCCGAGCTCGTTGCGGCGCCACAACCAGACGCAGATCACCACCCCGACGGCCTCCAGCAGCGCACTCCACCAGCCGCGGGCGACCATCGGGAGCGCTGCGTCGTCGAAGGACAGCCCGAAGAACGGCCACCAGAAGACCTCGGTGTCGCTCCAGGCGCCGTCGAACACGAGGTGCAGGATCATCCCGATCGGCAATCCCAGCAGCACCTGTCGGATCGGCTTGCGTCCCGACGTTGCGATCATCAGCACGCCCAGCAGCGCAACGCTGACCGTGACACTGTGCAGCGCTCTGGCACCGCCGAAGACGCCGTCGACGATCGGCAGCACCGACCCGACGATCAGGAGCCGGTAG
>JBGTIA010000047.1:0-4276 GCA_041745835.1 Ilumatobacteraceae bacterium
TGGGCGCATCAGCCGGTGGTGGGGGTGGTGGTGCGAATGGGTATTGAGTGGTTCGCGCTTCGCGTTGGGATTGGCGGCGATCACTGAGTCGAGTGCGCCTCGGTTCTGTTTCGACATTTCTGTGATGTCGTTGCGCGCAGCGTTGTCAGGTTCGGGCTGGTCACCGCCTCGTGCGAATGGCTCGAGCGGGCACAACCAACCTCGATGCAAGTTTGCATGGTGTAATCGTTTGTGTCTACATCCAAGCAGCGCCGGCAGGGTACGCCGATCTTGGTCCCGGCCGCCCGTGCGGCAGGGTCGACTACCGTTACGCTGGCGCGCCGACCGTTTCAACGTGACGACATCGATGAGGGTTGGTTGCAAGGGCTACTGCACCTCCATCCGGGCCTTCTGGCCGTGGAAGAGATTGAGCCCGACTACGCGCCGCTCATCCCAATCGGGCGCGAAGTGCCGACCGATTCGGGACCCATAGACAACCTGTTCATCAACTCGAGCGGCTTGGTGACGATCGTCGAGGCGAAGCTCTGGAAGAATCCGGAGGCACGCCGAGAGGTCGTCGCTCAGATCCTCGACTATGCTGAGCAGGTCTCGAAGTGGTCGTACGAAGACCTTGACGAGCGTGCGCGCAGATCCACCGGGCAGGGGCTATGGGAGCATGTCGTCGCGGCGACCGATGAGAGCGCACGGCTGGACGAGGACGAGTTCGCCGATGCGGTCACCCGCAACCTGCGACGGGGCCGATTCCTTCTGCTGATCGTGGGCGACGGCATCAAGGAGAGCGTCGAGCAATTGACCGACTACGTGCATCGCTCGCCTGGCCTGAGATTCCATCTCGCGCTGGTTGAGATGCGCGTGTACGACATGCCCGACGGCGTCGGCTTCCTCGTCGTGCCCGCGGTCGTGGCGCGAACGCAGGAGATCGTGCGCGCCGTCGTGGAGTTGCGTGACGCAGAGCAGGCGATCGACGTCACGTCGCCAGAGACCGAGACTTGGAAGGCGTCCGGAGGCATTGCCCGAAAGAAGCTTGATGACGGTGCGTTCTTCGGGTCGATCCATGCGGCGTTGGGCACGGAAGGCGTGCAGGCAGCCGAGGGGTTTCTCGGTGCCGCCATGCAGCGTGGGTTGATCGTCGACGCGAAGACGGCCAGCCGCATGGTGAAGATCCGCGATCCTCGGGGCAGCGGCAAGGTCTTTACCCTCTTCGGCATCCACAAGGGTGGGGAGCTAGTCATCGGTTGGCTTGCAGGACAGACGGTCGAGGCAGGTATCGAATACGAGGGCAGTGCTGCCCAGCGTTATCTCCAATCCATCACGAGCATCTTCGGCGCTACGTTGACGGCTGACAGGAAGAGCGTTGCTCCCGAGTTCTGGCGAAGCAAACCCACCGTCGTCGAGGCGCGAGCGAAGCTCGGTGCGTTCCTGCTGGCATTGGACACGTACCTGTCGGCGATCGGCTGGGATGTCGGCTCCGGCGGGTGAGACCTGAGACGCCGTTTCTCCCAGTCGCTAAACGTCATGACTCGTCCGGGTCACGGTACCCTCCCCCATGAACCACCTCACGAACCGCGTCGTCGCCTTCCGCGACGCCCGCGATTGGGCGCAGTTCCATGGCGTCAAGGATCAAGTGCTGTCGCTCGTGATCGAGGCCGGCGAGCTTGCCGAGCACTTCCGTTGGCACCAGGACGACGCGTTGCGTGCGAAGGTCGTCGCCGCACCGGAGCCCGTCGCCGACGAGCTCGCGGACGTTCTGTACTGGACGCTCCTGATCGCCCACGACCTAGGCATCGACCTAGAGGCCGCGTTCGAGCGTAAGATGCTGCAGAACGAACGCAAGTATCCGGTCGAGACCGCGCGCGGGAGCGCCGCCAAGTACGACGAGCTCTGAACGACCGAGGAGGCCCACGGGTGCAGCTGTACGCAGGTCCGTCCGAGCGGTTTCTCGAAGACGCGTTCGTCGGGTCGATCGCCGAGAAGCTCGAACAGGCGTTCTACCTCCACTACCGTCATCGCCCGGGCACTGCCGAGGTCCGCAGCTGGCAGAACAGCCTTGCGCGTTTCTCGCACGTGATGGAGCGCGCTGGGTTGCACGATCACGGGATCGTTCTCGAGCACCAGCTGCCGCTCACAAGCAAGCGGCTCGACTGCATGGTCTTGGGTCGCGACGCCAAGATGCGCGACCAAGCCGTGGTTGTCGAGTTGAAGCAGTGGGACCGCACCGAGGCGAGCGAGGCAGAACAGTGCGTCGTGACCCAAGTCGGGCGCGGCCTTCGCGACGTCCTGCACCCCTCCGTTCAGGTCGGCCAGTACGCGCAGTACCTGGCGGACTACCACACCGCGTTCAGCGAGCAAGGCGTCGGCCTCGCGGCCTGCGCGTACCTCCACAACCTTCGCTACGACGCCGCCGACGAGCTGTTCTCGACGAAGCACCGAGCGGCGCTGGACACCTACCCGCTGTTCACCGGCGATGGTGCGAACGACCTGGTCGCCTACCTCAAGCAGCGAATGGCCGGTGGGGAAGGCGATGAGGTCCTCGACCGGGTGCTCCAGGCGCCGGTGCGGCCCTCCAGGAAGCTCCTGCTGCACACGGCGGCGATGATCGAGGGGCAAGACGTCTTCACGCTTCTAGACGAGCAGTTGGTGGTGTTCGAGTCGGTCCTGGCGGCCGCGGGGAAGGCGGTGCACCGGCCGGGGAAGACCACCATCCTGGTGCGTGGCGGGCCAGGAACCGGGAAGTCGGTAGTGGCGCTCCATTTGGTCGGGCAGCTCGCGAAGGCCGGCTACAACGCGCAGCACGCGACCGGCAGCAGGTCGTTCACCGGGAACGTGCGGAAGGTCGTCGGCGGGCGCGCGGCGAACCAGTTCAAGTACTTCAACAATTACGCTCTCGCCGACCACGACGCGGTCGACGTGCTCGTGATGGACGAGGCCCACCGGATCCGTGCGTCGTCGGCCACGCGCTTCACCCCGAAGTCGAAGCAGAGCGGCGAACCTCAGATCGATGAGTTGATGCGGGCAGCAAAGGTCTCGGTGTACTTCCTCGACGACCTGCAGGTGGTGCGGCCGAACGAGGTCGGTTCGGCGGCCCTCATCCGTGACGCGGCGGCTCGCCACAGCGCCGTGCTCAAGGAATACGAACTCGAGGCCCAGTTCCGCTGCGCGGGCAGCGACGGGTACGTCAACTGGATCGACCACATGCTGGGCGTGCGCCCCACGGCCAACGCGACCTGGGACGCAGACGACTCTGCGTTCGAGTTCGGCATCGCCGATAGCGTCCAGGACCTTGAGGCCTGGGTGCGCACGAAGGCCGCTGACGGCAACACGGCTCGCTTGGTCGCCGGTTTCTGTTGGCCCTGGTCGGACCCGAAGTCCGACGGGACACTCGTGGAGGATGTCGTCGTGGGGGGCTGGCGGATGCCGTGGAACGCGAAGCCCGACGCCGGGCGGTTGGCGCGCGGCATCCCCAAGTCCGACTTCTGGGCAACCGACCTCGGCGGCCTGGAGCAGGTGGGGTGCGTCTACACGGCACAGGGATTCGAGTTCGATTACGTGGGCGTCATCTTCGGGACCGACCTTCGGTTCGACGCCGAGATCGACGATTGGGTGGGGGACAAGCGCTCGTCGTTCGATTCGGTGGTCAAGCGGTCGGGGGACAAGTTCACCGCGTTGGTGAAGCACACGTATCGAGTGCTTCTGACGCGCGGGATGAAGGGGTGCAGGGTCTTCTTCGAGGACGAGGGGACGCGGAGGAGGTTCTTGGAGGCGATTCTCTCCGAGGCGTCACGACCGGACCGATGACCATTCGGTTGCAGTTCGGAAAATAGTTGGCCGACCGTGCACCACGGACTCCGACTCGAACGGGCGCATCGCTCCACGTCGTATAGCGTTGCGTAGCGCTCGTGGCTCGTCCATTCCACGGCCGACACCTGCGCGCGGGGACGGCCGAGCTTGCGCGTCTCGATCAAGTCGGTGAGCGCCTCGTCTACCTCGCTGAGTGATCGCCTAGCTCACGCTTCCGGACGTCCTCGGCGGCAAAGAGGACAACACCGTGCCGATATTGCCGGCTGGTCGCCCCAGCTCACGTGACGGCTGCCGAGCGCCCCAACGAAACGAGCCCATCCGCCAGCGCCTCGATCGTCTCCCTCATCACCAACAGCTCTCGCCACCGTTCCGGAATCCCCTCCACCCCGTAGAACGCCCCGGCGAGCTGGCCCGCGATCGCCGCGGTCGTGTCGGCGTCGTCGCCCAGGTTCGCCGCCGCGAGCACGCAATCGGCGTA
>JBGTIA010000048.1:0-2660 GCA_041745835.1 Ilumatobacteraceae bacterium
GCGGAGCCGCGGCGAGCTGCCCGGCATCGGTGGGATCGATGTGTGCAGCGAGTTCGTCGAGGTATTGGTCGTCCGCACGCAGCAGGTCGGCGGTGCGGGTGAGCAGGACCGTCACGTCGCGCTCGGCGATGTCGTCGAGGAGCGGCATCAGTTCGTGACGGATCCGGTTCCGGCGGAACCGACGGTCGTCGTTGCTGGGATCCTCGGCGACCGTGAGATGCAGCTCGTCGCACAGCGCGTGTGTCTCGGCGCGTCGGAGCGCCAGGATCGGATGGCGCCGTCCGGGCCCGATGGCGGCGAGACCGGTGGCGCCTGCGCCTCGCAGGAGTGACAGCAGGACGGTCTCGGCCTGATCGTCGGCGGTGTGACCGGTCATGGCGTCGGGACCCAGGGCCGCTCGGCGTGCGTTGCGTGCGCGCGCTTCGAGGTTTGCGCCGTCGTCGATGTCGATTCGAACCACGCGGAACATCGCTCCGAGACGGTTCGCGATCGCTTCGGCGACTTCGGCGTCGTTGTCGGCCGAGCTGCGCAAACCGTGGTGGACGTGAACCGCGGCGACCTCACAGCCCGCCGCCACAGCGAGCGCCACGAGGGCAGCGGAGTCCGCGCCGCCGGACAGACCGCACGTGACATGGGTGCCGCGCGGTGGAAAGCTGCACCGGACGAGAAGGTCAGCGGTGTCGAGCAGCGCAACGCCTCGGTCGCCGACCCCTAGAGGTCAGTGTGGTGGTGCGACTTCTGCGCCCGGCGCGGATGCTGCTTGGCGGTCACGGATCCGAGGTAGCCAACGACGAGCGCCACAACGGCGACGACGGCGAGCAGTACGAGGGCAACACCGATCCACCAGTGCCAGATGTTGGCTGCGAGCATGGTCGAAAGGCTAACCCCTGTGGTCGGAATCGGACGAAACCGTCAGCCGATCGCGCCGTCGCCGTCGAAGTCGGTACCGAAGCACCGTTCGATCTTGCCGAGCAGGTCAGGAGGCATCTCGTCGTTGTTGCACTTCTGGGCGACGACGATCTTGAGTTCGGCGTGGAAGTCGAAGGCACCGAGGCAGTCCATGCACCCGTCGAGGTGGTGGCGGATTGCTTCTCGCTGGTGGTCGGACAGTTCGCCGTCGAGGAAGATGTCAAGCTCTCGGAGCGTCTGCGCGCAGTCGGAGATGGCCCGTTCGCCGCTCGTCGCTGCCGTCTTGCCGCTCGTGTCGTCGCTCATCGTCAGTTGTCCTGTCCGAAGCTGCTGTCGGCCGCAGCCGGGTGGGCGGCGACCAGCCCTCGTTCGAGGGCAAAGTCGTGCAACGCCTTCTGCATCGCTTTTCTTCCCCGGTGCAGGCGCGACATCACGGTGCCGATCGGGATGTCGAGCATCTCGGCGATCTCCTTGTAGGCGAACCCCTCGACGTCGGCGAGGATCACCGGCAGTCGGAAGTTGTCGGGGAGATCCTCGAGCGCCTGCTTCACCTCGTCGTCGGGAAGCAGTTCCATCAACGACTCCTCGGCCGAGCGTCCGACGCTCGCGTCCTGGAGTGCGCCGAGATTCTTGTACAGGTAGAGGTCTTCGAAGTCGCCGAGTTCGGTTTCGTCGGGCCGCCGCTGCTTTGCCCGATACGAGTTGATGTACGTGTTGGTCATGATGCGGAACAGCCAGGCCCGCAGGTTCGTGCCGTCGGTGAAGGTGTGGTAGCTCCGGTACCCCTTGAGATAGGTCTCCTGCACCAGGTCTTCGGCGTCGCTGCGGTTGCGGGTCATGCGAAGCGCACCGGAGTAGAGCTGCGGTGCGTACTGCATTGCCTCGTCGGCGAACGTTGCCTGGTCGGCCATGTCGGCGACTGTACCCGTCGGCTCTCGGAACCGACGTCGCCCGACCCCCGATTGTCAGTTCGTTTCCGGGTCGCCTGCGCCCTCGTCGGCATCTGCGGCCTCGTCGGCATCGAGACGCTCGACGACCTCGTCGATCGAGGAGATCAAGCGGTCCATGAGATCCGCCAGTTGGGCCCGTTCGTTCGGGTCGAACTCGCTCAGGATGTGCATCATTGCGGTCGACCTGCGCGCAGCGACCGCGTCGTGACGGCGCCGGCCCTCCTCGGTGATGCGCACGAGGACCACCCGGCCGTCCTGCGGCGACGTGAACCGTTCGACGAGCCCGTCGTTCTCCAGACGCTGCACGGCCCGAGTGGCGGTCGACGGCTCGACGCGTAGGCGCGCCGCCAGCTCCTTCATCGGGCGCTCGTCTCGCCGGGTGAGCAGGTCGAGTGCGTCCATCTGACCCTGCTCGAGCGCTTCCTCGGTTCCGAACAGGTACGAGCGCAGCGCCGACGCCGCCGCCCCGCGCCGCAACTCGATCCATGCTCGACCGATTCGGCGCGCGTGTTCACGGTCGGTGCGATTGCGGAAGTCGACGGTGCTGGTTCCGGTGGCTGACCTGGGCATGTGCGTTTGTACGCTAACCAGCCATGTCCGACAGCAGCGGAGCGGACGCGCTGCCGCTCGCCGATCCCGTACACCCCACGGCACTCGAGGCGCTCCGGCCGCTGGCATCGACCGAGGTGACGGTGACGCCGCCGTCGACGAAGGGCGTGTCGTTGTCGCACCGCGAGGTGTACACGAATCGCGGACTGTTGACGGTCCTGCGGCACCGGGCGGCGACCGGAGTGACGACGC
>JBGTIA010000049.1:0-9725 GCA_041745835.1 Ilumatobacteraceae bacterium
GCGATCGACAGCCCGAGACCGGCGGTACCCGTACGCAGGTCGCGGGCCGGGTCGGCGCGAGTGAACGGCTCGAACGCTCGGTCACGGAACTCCGGAGGAAAGCCGTCGCCCTGATCGACGACGCGGAGCGTGGCGGACCGAGCGTCGGCGGCGATCTGGACCAGCACGACGGACCCGTCGGGAGCGTGACGGATGGCGTTCTCGAGCAGGTTGCGGATCACCCGCCCGAGCTGGGATCCATCGGCGTCGACGGTGACGCGGTGGTCGGCTTCGAGCAGCAGTGCGATCTGGCGCGTCTCGGCGAGCGGGCGCAGCGTCTCCATCGCTTCGTCGGCGAGTTCGGTGAGGTCGAGGCGGGAGCGTGTCATCTCGAACGTGCCGCTCACGATACGGCTGTGTAACTGGAGGTCGTCGACGAGCGACGCAAGCGCCCGGATCTGGCGTTCCATCCCCGAGAGATAGGCGTCGGGATCGGCTGCGACGCCGTCACGGATCGCCTCGACCGAGGCGCGTAGCGCAGCGAGCGGTGTTCGGAGATCGTGCGAAATCGACGAGAGCATCACTGCCCGTTCGCGTTCGATCGCACCGAGCCGATCCACCATGAGGTCGAACATCGCGGCCGCCTCGCCCAGCTCGTCCGAGCGCACCACACCGGTACGGGCGTCGAGGTCCCCGTCGGCGACTCGCATCGCAGCGTCACAGATCCTCGACGCATCGCGGGCGACCGGACGGGCCATGAGCATGGCGACCACCGCAGCGCCGAGCACCGCCGGCACCAATACCCACATCAGGAGTCGCTGGTCCTGCTCGTTGATGAACATCGACTGCGCAGCGATCGCGATCATCACCACGGCCACGCCCAGCACCGCAAGCATCGCCACTACGAACCGTACGCCGATGCGGTCGAGCGGACGCATGCGGCGCCGCTGCGCGGGGGCCATCATGGTTCGAACCGGTACCCGACGCCCCACACGGTGGTGATCCAGCGTGGGTGTTCGGGATCCTCTTCGATCTTGTTGCGGATCCGGCGCACGTGCACGGTCACCGTCGCGGGATCCTGCCATTCGGGCGACGATTGCCAAACCGATTCGAGCAACTGCGCTCGCGAGAACACCTGTCGTGGCGACGCAGCGAGGAACGCGAGGACGTCGAACTCCTTCGGCGTCATCTCGATCACCTGACCGTCGAGGGTGACCTGGCGGCTCAGCGGCTCGACCGTGAGCGGTCCGTGCACGATCGGTCCCGGGCCCGCTGTCTGGCGCCCCGTTGTCCGTCGGAGTACGCCACTGACGCGTGCGGCCAGCTCACGCGGCGAGAACGGCTTGACCACGTAGTCGTCGGCGCCGAGTTCGAGACCGGCGACGCGATCGGATTCCTCGGCGCGCGCCGTCAACATGATCACGGGGATGTCGCTGGTGGCGCGGAGCCGGCGCAACACGTCGAGTCCGTTCACGCCCGGGAGCATCATGTCGAGCACCACGAGGTCCGGTGGGTCGGAGTCGAGGAGCTCGAGCGCAACGGTTCCGTCTGCTGCCTCTGCGACCTCGTGGCCGTCTCGGCGCAGGTACCCGACGACCACCTCACGCACGGTCGGTTCGTCGTCGACCACCAGCACTTTCGACATCGCCACAGCCTCGCCCCTCACCGCCGCGTGTTCAACCCTCCCACGCCCAGTTTCCCGATCGTTCCCCCGCACCCCCCGCACCGCCCGACCACTTCCCCACCCCGAAATCTGCGCGGAACGAACCACTCGGCGGGCGGATCTGCACAGATTTCCGATGGCGTCTCTGTCCGCGCCCGAAATCTGCGCGAATCTGCCCGCCCAGCGGGACGTTCGGCACAGATTTCGGTCGCTCGGGCGGGTGGGTGATCGGGGATGGGCGGGTGGGTGATCGGGGATGGGCGGGTGGGTGATCGGGGATGGGCGGGTCGTCAGGGGGCGAGGCGGGTGATGGTCCACGCCGCTTCGCCGTGTGACGGGAGGCTGCTCGACGATGAGACGTCGACGGGGGCCGAGCGGCGATACCGGAGGCGGTCGTGGAGGCGGCTCGGGCGGCCTTGCCAGAACTCCCATTCGAACGGCGCGAGCCGCCAGCCGCCCCAATGAGGCGGGCGCGGGACGGGACCGTCGGCGAAGCGCTCGTCGAAGGCGATCACCCGCTCCTCGAGCATGGCCCGATCGTCGATCTCGTCGCTCTGCGGCGACGCCCATGCTCCCAGCTGGCTGGCGCGGGGGCGCGAGGCGAAGTACGCGTCGCTCTCGGCGTCGGATACCCGCACCGCATGGGCACGGACGCGGACCTGGCGATGCAGATCGAGCCACGAGAACACCGCCGAGGCGACGGGAGCGACGTCGAGTTGGCGGCTCTTGACACCGTCGTAGTTGGTGTAGAAGACGAGTCCGTGCTGGTCGACGGTGCGCACCAGCACGATCCGTGCGTCGGGCACCCCGTCGTCGCCGACGGTGGCGAGCGTCATCGCATTCGGCTCGGCGACGCCGCCCTCGAGTGCGTCCTCGTGCCAACGGTGCCACTGAGCGACCGGGTCGGGATCGAGGTCGTCGACGTCGAGGCCCGCCGTCTCGTACTGCACGCGCCGGCCCCACAGCTCCGCTCGGCGGTCGGGGGCGGCCCAGTCGGTCACGGCGTCACTCGGCCTTGGGATCTGCGGGCGCTTCGACGCGGTCGATGCCACGCATGTACGGCCGCAATACGTCGGGCACCGTGACGGAGCCGTCGTCGTTGCGATAGTTCTCGATGATCGCCGCCCACACCCGCGGGACGGCGAGCGCCGAGCCGTTGAGCGTGTGCACGAACTCGGTGCCCTTCACCGGCTTGCCGTCGACGTCGTGGCGCTTGAAACGCACGTTGCCACGACGGGCCTGGTAGTCGCTGAACCAGCTGATCGACGACACCTCGAGCCACGCATCGGCACCCGGCGCGTACACCTCGACATCGAAGCTGCGGTGATGGCTCTGGCCCATGTCGCCCGTGCAGATCTCGATGACGCGGTAGGGCAGACCCAGGCCTGCGATCGCCCGTTCGGCGCGTGCGACCATGTCGGTCAGCAACGCCGGTGCCTGCTCCGGGGTTGCGAACGCGAGGATCTCGACCTTGTCGAACTCGTGGGCACGGAGCATGCCGCGGGTGTCGCGGCCCGCCGAACCGGCCTCGCGCCGGTACGACGAGCTGTGTGCCATCACCCGGATGGGCAGCGTGGCATCGTCGAGGGTCTCGTCCGCGTAGATCGACGTCAGCGGCACCTCGGCGGTGGGAATGCACCACAGGTCGTCGCGCTCGATGGCGTAGGCATCGTCGGCGAACTTCGGCAACTGACCCGTTGCGGTAAGGGTGGCCGTGCTCACCAACGACGGCGGCCGCACCTCTTCATGGACGTCGGCGTTGAGGTCGAGGCCGTACTGGCACAGCGCACGCGCCAGGGTGGCGCCCGCACCGCGCTGCATCGTGAACATGGCGCCGGAGATCTTGACGGCACGCTCGTTGTCGAGGATGCCGAGTGCAGCGGCTGTCTCCCAGTGCGGAACTCGGAGGTGATCGGGCACGCCGTCGAGCAGGCCGATCGGCCCGGTGACGACCGGGTTGTCGGTCTCACCGGCACCGTCGGGAGCGTCCGGGTGCGGCAGGTTGGGGATGCCCAACAGCAGCTCGCGCAGCGTGGCGGACACCTCGTCGTGCTCGGAGGCGAGCGTCCGTTCCTCGTCGCCGAGTTCGCGGCTCTCGGCCTGGAGCGCCTCGGCGGCATCGACGTCACCGTCGCGCCGGAGTCGGCCCACGTCCTTCGAGATCGTGTTCACGCTCGCCCGGATGGCATCACGACGTCCGGTGATGTCGAGGAGGCGGGTATCGAGGTGTGCCGCTTCGTCGACATCGTCGAGCAGCGACGGTCGCCCGCGCCTGGCCAGCGCTGCCTTCACCTCGGCGAGGTCGGTGCGCAGGAGCCGCTGGTCGATCACGGGACGAACGCTACCGCTCGACGCTCGACCGGGGTCGATCGGTTACGACGACCGTTCCTCGGGTGCGGCCGGCACCCGTGCGAACTCGCGCTCGATGTCGGCGGTGGTCAACGGACGCTGCGAGTCGGACTCGTCGTGCCCCGTGAGCTCCGCATCGGGCATCGGATGCGGACGCCGGTAGCTCCCGTCGTTCGCCGCGATGTAGCCGGCAGCGAACCGCCTGAAGAAGAGGAAGATGATGATCGTCCACAGGAAGATCCCACCGCCGGTCTTCATGATCGCGCCGGCCAGTTGTTGGTCGTGCTCGACCGACATGCCCCACACCCGGATCGGTGTGTCGTAGGTCTTGTAGACCGCACCCTCGGCGAAGGTGAGCCAAGCGGCAGGGATGGTCGGCACCAACGACTGCATGAACAGGTAGATGGCCTTGGCGAGCGGACCGATCTGGAGCTCCGGGAACGGCCCGACCACCGGCATCCACATCAGCAACGATGCAAGGACGACAGCGAAGTGCAACGAGTAGTGCAGCGGCCCGTTGTCGACCGATGCGGTGACCATGCCGGGGATGTGCGTGATGACGACGACGGCGTTGAACACGACCGCTGCGATCACCGGCTTGCACATGAAGGCGATGCCTCGGTAGAGCTTGCCGTCGCCGACGAGGACCCGCAGCAGCCACTGCGGTGTCGCCATCAACACGAGCGGCGGCAGGAAGTAACTCAGCATCATGTGCTGGAGCATGTGGGCGGAGTAGAGGTACTCCTCGCCGATGTCGTGCAACGGCCAGTCGCTGGCGATCCACATCATCACCATGGCGCCCACGAAGCAGCCGATGTTGAACCGGGTCACGACGGGCTGCCCGGGGGCCACCGCCTTGGGTCCGATCACGCGCACCATGTAGATGTACGCACCGGTCAAGAACGCAACGAGCACCCAGACTTCCGGGTGCCACTGGTACCGCCAGGGATCGAGGACTTGGGCGAGCATGGGGGGCGCCCCTCCGAGGGGTCGGTCAGTCGATGAAGAAGTGGAACGTCGTCAGCATGATCGAATACAGCACGAGCGCTCCGGCGAGGCCAACGTAGAAGCTGAATTTGAACATCGCGCTGTCGTGCTTCAGGTGCATGAAGTAGCTGACGACGATGAAAAACTTGATCGCCATCATGATCAGCAGCGCCGGCACGAGGAACGAGCCGAGTCCGTCGACTTCGGTGGCCGCCACTTCGAGCGCCGTGAGCACGGCCAGGAGCAGCGCGATGACGATGTAGCCCTTGTCGGAGACCTCGTGCGCGTCGTGCCCGGCGGCCGCTTCGTTCGTGCCTGCGTCGTTGGTGGCTGGGTCGTTGGTGATGTCTGTGCTCATGTCAGGCCGGAATCAGGTAAACGAGGGTGAAGATGACGATCCAGACGACGTCGACGAAGTGCCAGTAGAGACCGACCATCTCGACGGTCTCGGCTTTGTCGCCGACGATCCGGCCCTTGGCGAGCATCCCGACGAGCGACAGCAGCATGATGATGCCGACGGCGACGTGGACCCCGTGGAATCCCGTGAGCGTGTAGAAGCTCGACGAGAACAGACTGGTCGTGTAGCCGAGGCCCTCACGGTAGAAGACGGTGAACTCGTACACCTGGCCGGCGAGGAAGAGGCCGCCGAGCAGTGCGGTGACGGTGAGCCACAGGCGGGTACCTCGCTCGTCCTTGCGCTTGGCGGCCGAGACCGACAGCACCATGGTGAGCGACGACATCAGCAGCACGAAGCTGGTGGCCGACGTGAATGGGATGTCCCACAACTGGTCGGGCCCGATCGCGTTGCCCTGCCGGTTGCGGTAGAGCATGTAGGTCGAGATCAGGCCGCCGAAGAGCAGACACTCGGAGCCGAGGAACAGCCACATCGCCAGCTTGGTGTTCGACAGGCCGGTGGTCGTGTGGTGCGCCAGACCGATGTGGTCCTGACCGTCGTCGTACCCGGCGGGGATCGCCGGTTCGGCTTCGGAGGTGACCGGAGGTTCGATGGTGGTCTCAGACATGCGCGAGTTCCTTGCTCGGCTGGCCACCGTCGGACGATGGCGGGTCGAACTCCGAGTCGTCGGCGGTCGGCGGTTCGAGCGCCCAGCCGAACAGGGCCAGGATGGCAATGGCCGCGCCGGCGGCCAGCAGCAGGGTGCTGTAGATGACGCCGTAGGCGATGACCAACATCCCGAACGCCAGGATGATCGGCCAGTACGAGGGCGACGGGAGGTGGATGTGCGCCTCGGCGTGTGCCTCCTCCTCGGCGACGACCTGTTCGCCGGTGCGGACCTGCTTGTAGTCGTGCTGGCCATCGACGCCGACGTCTTCGTACTTGCGATGGAAGAACTCGTCGAGAGCGTGCACGGTGGGGATGCGATCGAAGTTGTGTTCCTTCGGGGGGTTGGTCGTGATCCACTCGAGGCTGCGGGCATCCCACGGGTCGGCAGGTGCTGGTGGGTTCTTGCGGCTCACCCAGATGTTGACGAGGAACAGCAGAGCGCCGATGCCCAGCACGAACGAGCCGATCGTCGCAACCAGGTTCCAGAAGCCGATGTTGAAGAAACCTTCGCCAGCCCGGTTCTCGGTCCACACGTACATGCGTCGGGGCTGGCCCTGCAGCCCGACGATGTGCATGGGGCCGAACGTGAGGTTCATCCCGATGATCATGAGCCAGAAGTTCCAGCGGCCCCACTTCTCGTTGAGCATCTTGCCGAACACCTTCGGCCACCAGTAGTACATGCCGGCGAACAGTCCGAGGACTGCGCCACCGAAGATGACGTAGTGGAAGTGGGCGACGATGTAGTAGGTGTCGGTCTGCTGCGTGTCCGACGGCGCAACGGCGTGGGTGACGCCGGACAGTCCGCCGATGGTGAACTGCACGATCAATCCGATCGCGAACAGCATCGCCGTGGAGAACCACAGCTTGCCGCCCCACAGGGTGAGGGTCCAGTTGATGATCTTGACGCCGGTCGGCACTGCGATGGCCATGGTCGCCACCGAGAACACGGCGACCGAGATCGGTCCGAGGCCGGCGGCGAACATGTGGTGTGCCCATACGCCGAAGCCGACAAGGCCGATCGCCGCCCCCGAGAACACCACGAACGGGTAGCCGAAGAGCGGTTTGCGGGCAAACGTCGGCAGTACCTCGGAGATGATGCCGAACGACGGCAACACGAGGATGTACACCTCGGGATGTCCGAAGAGCCAGAAGAGGTGCTGCCAGAGCAGCGGGTCGGCGCCGTCAGCCACGGAGAAGAACGTGGCGTCGAAGTTTCGTTGGAACAGCAGCAGGAACAGTGCCACGGTGATGATCGGGATGGCGAAGAGCAGCAGGAACTGCACCACGAGCGCCATCCACGTGAAGATCGGCATGCGCATCAGCGTCATGCCCGGTGCTCGCATGTTGAGCGCCGTGACGATGAGGTTGACGGCGCCGACCTGAGACGCGATACCGGTCATCAACAGGCCGAGCGTCCAGAAGTCGACACCGTTGGTGGGCGAGAAGGGCACGGAGGAGTTCGGCGCGTACATGAACCAGCCACCGTCCGCGGCACCGCCGAGGAACCACGAGGTGTTGATGAAGATGCCACCGAAGATGAACGTCCAGAAGCTGAGCGCGTTGAGGCGGGGGAACGCCACATCTCGAGCGCCGATCTGCAGCGGCATCATGTAGTTCGCAAAGGCGGCCGCCATCGGCATCACGAACAGGAACACCATGGTGGTGGCGTGCATCGTGAACATCTGGTTGTACTTGTCCGCCGACAGGATCGTGCCATCGGGCCGGGCGAGCTGCGCCCGGATGAGCAGCGCTTCGAAACCACCGATGAAGAAGAACACCAAGGCAGCAGCGCCGTACATGATGCCGATCTTCTTGTGATCGACGGTGAACGCCCACGACTTCCATCCGCTGGAGTGGACCGGGCGACGGAAGTACCCGTAGGACGACGCCGGGGTGACGACGACACCGGTCGCACCGGCGAGCGCCGGAGTCTCGGTGGGTCGTTCGATGATGGCCATGGACTATCGGGCTCCCATCACTTGCGTTCGAGCAGGTAGGCGACGAGCTCGTCGATCTGGTCCTCGCTCAGGGCGAGGTTCGGCATGCCACGCACGAGACCATCGGTCTCGTCCAGCTTCTCGGCGTCGGCGTACATCGGCTTCTTGGCAGGCGCGTTTCGCAGCCATTCACGCAGTTCGACCGAGTTCAGACATTCCGCGCTGACCCCGTCGAGGTACTTTCCGCCGAACGACTCGGTGTCGGACGCCCACACGTCGCCACGGCACTGGTCACTGAGCAGGTCCCACGACGCACCGGCGAACGTGTTGCGGGTGGCGAAGTAGGACAGGTTGGGCGCAGCGCCGGAGTACACCTGGAGGTCCGGACGGGCGATCACGGGATCGCCGTTGGCATCCTCGAGCCCGTTGACCTGGTGACAGCGAGAACATTGGGCGATGAAGGTCGCCTCACCGGTGGCCGCCAGCGTGTCCGCCGCCGGCGCCTCGTACGGCGCGAGCTGGTTGGCCTTCCACGCTTCGAAGTCCTCGGGGGTCAGCGCAACGACCTCCATGCGCATGTTGGCGTGCGACAGCCCGCAGAACTCGGTGCACTGGCCGGCGTAGATGCCCGGCTCGTCGGCCTCGAGGCGCACGGTGTGAACCCGGCCGGGGACCATGTCGCGCTTGCCGTTGAGGCGAGGGATCCACCACGAGTGGATCACGTCACGACTGGTGCCGCGCACGAGGACCGGGGTCCCCGTGGGGATGACCATCTGGCCCGAGGTCACGATCGGCTCGGCGATGCCGCCGCAGCCGTCCTGCTGTGCGTAGTCGATCTCCCACCACCACTGCTGACCGGTGACGTTGACGACACACTCGGTGTCGTCGGTCTCGTTGAGGGCCATCAGCGTGCCGACGGTCGGGATGGCGACGCCGATGAGGATCAGCGCCGGCAGGATCGTGAGCCCGATCTCCAGTGCTGGTTTGCCATGGGTCTGCTCGGGAATCGCCTGACCCCTGTCACGGAACTTGACGATGATGACCGCTATGAACGCCATCACGATCAGGCCGACCACGCCAGCGATGGCGAAGACGGGCCACTGCAGGTTGTGGATCATCTGCGCATTGGGTCCCGCTGGATCCCAGGTGTCCTGCGGAGCGTCCTCGGCGCAGCCCGCGACCACTGCGCCGAGCCCGACGACCAGTCCGATCCTTGCTCGACGACTCATGGACTTGACGGTACTCGCGGATCTCAACTGATGCCTTTTCAGTGGGGAGTTACTCATGGCACGATCAATTCGAACCGGGCCGACTCGACACCTGGCACGAAGAAGAAGTAGCCGTCGGATGCAGCGATGCTCGGCGCGCCGATCGTGAGGGTGAGGTTCTGACGGCCACCGGGCTCGACGAGCGCCGTGCACTTGAACGAGGGACCTGCTTCATCATCGCCCGTCGCCGGCACCGTGAGATCGAGGGAGAGCCGCCGCTCCTCGTCGGAGTCGTTGACGAAGATCACGTTGTTCGGGTTCGAACGGGGCAGCGTGAGCGACTCCGTGCCGTCCGCGAGCGGGCCGACGACACTGGGGACAAGCGCACCCGACTCGTCGAGCGTGATCTCTGCGGCGACATTGGCCGAGGCAGCGACCGACTGCGATGCGTTCTCGTCGGCTTCGAACTCCTCGGGGCTGAGGCAGATGCTCTCGCCTTCCTCGTTCAGATCGCCGGTGGTCGGGTACTCGTGGATGTC